>DAOMPU010000081.1:0-8764 GCA_035444925.1 Terricaulis sp.
GATTTCAACAATCTGCTCACCGTGATCATCGGCGGGCTCAACATGCTGCTGAAGCGAATCGACGATCCCAAGCAGCGCCAGATCGCCGAGCACATGCTGGAGGCCGCCCAGCGCGGCGATAAATTGACCAAGCAATTGCTCGCCTTCTCGCGCGGGCAACGGCTGGAGCTCGCGCCGTTCGATCTGCACACGCTCACCGGTATGGACGAATTGCTGCGCCGCTCCATCGGCGTGGACATGGCTGTGCATTTCGATCTGCACCCCACGGCGCGCTGGGTCATGTCGGACGCCAACCAGCTTGAGCTTGCCGTGCTCAATCTCGTCATCAATGCGCGCGATGCGATGCCCGATGGCGGGCGCATCGATATCCGCACAGCGCCCGGCGCCAAGGACGGCACGATTGAGCTGCGCGTATCGGACAACGGCATGGGCATGCCCAAGGACGTCGCCGAGCGCGCGATGGAGCCGTTCTTCACCACCAAGCCGGCAGGCAAAGGCACCGGGCTCGGCCTTGCGCAGGTGTTCGGCGTGGCGCGCCAATCGGGCGGCGCGGTGGAGATCGATAGCGCGCCGGGGCGCGGCACGCGCGTTTCCATCATCCTGCCGTACGCCGATCCGCCCGCTCACGCCCCCGCGCCCCTGCCTGATGCGGACGCGGCGCCTATCGCCTCCGGCGCGGGCCAGCGCGTGCTGGTGGTGGACGATGAAGCCGGCGTACGCAGCTTCATGGCCGACGCGCTGCGCGGCGCCGGCTACGACCCGATCGAGGCGCCCGACGTGGGTGTCGCGCTGCGCCTTCTAGAGTCAGAGACGCACGATCTCCTGCTGACGGATTATTCGATGCCCGGCATGAATGGGCTCGAACTGGCCGAGCGTGCACGCGCGCGCCATCCGGACCTAAAGGTGCTGATCGTCTCCGGCTATGCCGATGCGGAAAGGCTTGGCGCTTCCGCGGCGCGGCCCGCTTTGCTGCGTAAACCCTTTGATGAAACTGAATTGCTGGCCGCCGTGCAGGCGGTTTTGGCGGGGCGAATATGATGCGTGTGCTTTTTCTTGCTTTGGCCTTGGCGGCGTGCGCGACAGCGCCCGGCAAGCTCGATCCGCCGGCGGCTGCGCCCGAAGGCGCGGAGGCGGTTTCGTTCGATGGCCGCCCCTTGGCTGCGCCTGTGCTGAGCGATGCATTCCGCGCCGAGCAGGAAGGCTTGCTGGCGCAAGCGCGCGCGGTGAATGCGCCCGAGCATCCCAATGCGATGGCGGACGCCGCGATCTGGATCGGCCGGCGGCTCGGCTATCTTGGCCGCTACCAGGATTCCATCGCCGCGTTTCAGGAAGGGGCGCGGGCGTACCCAAAAGATGCGCGCTTTCTGCGCCATCTCGGCCATCGCTACATCAGTGTGCGCCGCCTCGATGACGCGATCGAAACGCTGACGCGCGCCGAAGCGCTGATGGCGGCGCGGCCTGATGAGGTCGAGCCGGACGGCCTGCCCAACACAGCCAGCACCCCGCTTTCCACTTTGAAGGGCAACATCGCCTATCATCTCGGCCTCGCGTACTATCTGCGCGGCGATTTTGATCTCGCCGCGCGCGTGTTTGAGCGCGCCGCGGCGTTGGCGGCCAATCCGGATTCGGCGGTGGCCGCGCGCTATTGGCTCTACCTTGCCTATGCACGCGCCGGCGACGCGCGCGCCGCGCGCCTGGCGCTCGCGCCGATCGAGGCCAATTGGCCGGTGATCGAGAACAGCGCCTATCATTGGCTGACGCTCTGCTACGCCAATCTCGGCCCTTGCGAACGCGACACGGAGGCGATGAACGCGCCGCAATCGGCCGCCATCGCTTACGGCCTCGCCGCCAAGGCGCTGATCGAAGGGCGCCGCGCCGAAGCGCGCGCCATGATGCAAGCCATCGTCGATCGCGGCGATTGGGCCAGCTTCGGCGCTATCGCTGCGGAAGCCGATCTGACGCGGCGATAGCGCCCATTTGCAGCGCGCGCAAAGCCCTTTAAATGCATTTGCATGGGCATCGTGGAGCGCATCGGGCGAGAAATCAGGTTTTTGAGCGGGCTTGGCCGCACGCTCAGCGCCGTGCGCGCGATCGCGCCGGAATCGGATACGCTGATCTGTGACGATTTCGAAGCCGCAGTGGATCGCTACGCCGACCATACCGCGCTGATCTTCGAAGAAGAGCGCCTCACCTACCGCCAGCTTGATGCGCTGGCCAATCGCTTCGCCGCATGGGCGGACGCCGCGGGCGTCAAGCGCGGGGAAACCGTCGCGCTGTTTTTGCCCAATTGCGCCGAATACGTGCCCGCCTGGGCGGGGCTGGCGAAGGTGGGCGTGGCCTCCGCGCTGATCAACAACAACCTCACCGGCGCGGCGCTGGCGCATTGCATCGCCATTTCCGGCGCCGATCACGTGATCGCCGATAGCGAAACCGCGGCCGCGCTGAGCGCCATCGCCGCCAGCTTGCCGCGCCCGGTCAGCGTGTGGCTGATCGACGGCGCGCCGCAAGCGGGCCAGCACAAGCTGGATCTGAAAGAGCCGAAGCTGGCGCCCGATCGCCCGTCGCGCTCGCGCCGCGCAGGCATCAAGGCGCGCGAGGTTGCGCTCTATATCTACACTTCCGGCACCACCGGCCTGCCGAAAGCCGCCAAGATCACGCACACGCGCGCCCAGCTCTACATGCGCGCCTTCGCCGGCGCCACCAATGCTAAGCCGCACGACGTGCTCTATTGCGCGCTGCCGCTCTATCATTCCACCGGCGGGCTTTGCGGCGTGGGCGCGGCGTTGCTGCGCGGGGCTACTTTGGTGCTGCGGCGCAAATTCTCCGTCAGCCATTTCTGGGACGACATCAACCGCCACGGCTGCACGCTGTTCGTCTATATCGGCGAATTGTGCCGCTATCTGGTGAACCAAGAGCCGCAGCCGGGCGAGACCACGCACAAATTGCGCCTCGCCTTCGGCAACGGCATGCGCCCCGACGTGTGGGAAGAATTCCAGCAGCGTTTCCACGTGCCCCAAGTGCTCGAATTCTACGGCTCGACCGAGGGCAACGTCTCGATGTTCAATTTCGACGGCAAGGCCGGCGCGATTGGGCGCGTGCCGCGCTATCTGCGCAAGCGCTTCACCGTGCGCCTGGTGCAATTCGATGTTGAGAAGGAGGCGCCGGTGCGCGGGCCTGATGGCCTTTGCATCGAATGCGCCAGCGGCGAAATCGGTGAAGCAATCGGCTTGATCGGCAATGACGCGCGCACCGGCTACACCGGCTACGCCGATAAAGCCGCGAGCGAAAAGAAAATCCTGCGCGACGTGTTCGAAAAAGGCGACGCGTGGTTTCGCACCGGCGACCTGATGCGCCAGGACGATGAAGGCTATTTCTACTTCGTCGATCGCATCGGCGACACGTTCCGCTGGAAGGGCGAAAACGTCTCCACCACGGAAGTGGCGGAAGCCGTCGCGCGCTATCCGCATGTGGAGGAAGCGATCGTCTATGGCGTCGCGCTCGATCGGCTGGATGGCCGCGCCGGCATGGCCGCGATCACGCCCGGCGAAAAGTTCGACATCGGCGATCTGCCGGCGTTCCTGGCGCGCGAATTACCGGCCTATGCGCGCCCGCTCTTCGTGCGCTTGCAGCCGGCGGCGGAAACCACCGGCACATTCAAGTATCGCAAAGTCGATCTGGTGGAGGAAGGCTTCGACCCCGCCAGGATCGAACACCCGCTCTATTTCCTCGACCCGGAAACCGGCGCCTACACGCCGATCACCAGCGCGCTCTATGCGCGCATTCAAAGCGGCGCGTTCAAGCTCTAATCGAACACCGCGTACGGCGCGCCGCGTCCCGCTTCAATCCGCGCCGCGCGGCCGTAGGCGGCTTGGAGCACATCCGGCGTCAGCGCCGCCGCATCGCCCATCGCCAGCACGCGCCCTTCGCGCAGCACCACGAAACGATGCGCCATGCGTAGCGCCAGCGTGACGTCATGGGTGGAGATCAGCACGGCGCGGCCGGCGGCGGCTTGCGCAGCCAGCACATCGGCCACCGCGAGCGCTTGCGCGGGATCGAGGCCGGCCGTGGGCTCATCCAGCACCAGCAGCGGCGCCTGCTGCGCCAAAGCGCGCGCCAGATGGGCCCGCGCCTTCTCCCCGCCCGAAAGCTCATCCATGCCGCGCGCACGCAGCGGCGTGAGCGCACAGGCTTCAAGCGCGGCATCCACCGGGGTCTGATCGCGCGGCGAGAGGCGATCGGGCGCGGCGCCATGCGCGTAGCGGCCAAGCGCGACGAGGCGCTCCACGCTGAGCGGCCAGATCGCTTGCGGGCGCTGGGGCGAATACGCCGCGCGCAAAGCGCGTTCGCGCAGGCTCAGCATGCGCGCGTCTGTATCGCCGAGCCGCGCAGCGCCCGCCGCGAGCGGCAAGAGGCCAAGGCCGGCGCGCATCAGGCTGGTTTTACCCGCGCCATTGGGGCCAAGCAGCGCCACGATCTCACCCGCCGCAACGCGTAGCGAAGCGCCTTCCACCACGCGGCGCGCGCCGAGCTCAATGGCTGCATTCTCGATCGTAAGACTCATGCGTCGCCCCCTCGCGAAGCGAGGCGCGCGGCGATCAGCGCGAACACCGGCCCGCCGACCAAAGCTGCGGCGACGCCGAGCTTCAACTCGGTATCGGTGGGGATCAGGCGCACCGCGAGATCGGCGCAGACGACGATTGCCCCACCCGCCAGCGCGCTGGGCAAAAGCAAGCGCGCCGGATCGTGGCCCACGAAGGGCCGCAACAGGTGCGGCGCGGCCACGCCGACAAAGCCGATCACGCCAGCGATCGCCGTCGCCCCGCCCGCGCACGCGGCGGCGCCAAGCACGACGAGCATGCGCGTGCGCGAAAGATCAGCGCCGATGGCGGCGGCCGCTTCCTCGCCCAGCGTGAGCGCCTGCAAGCCGCGCCCAGCGGCGAAGATCAAAGCGGCGCCGAAGATCAGCAGGCCGCCGGCGAGCGCAACGTCTTGCAGCGAACGGCCTTCGACGGAGCCCAACGTCCAGTTCACCAGATCGGCCAGCGCGCCGGGATTGGGCGCGAGATTGAGCGCGAGCGCGATCAACCCGCCCGCAAGGCTAGAGAGGCCCACGCCGATCAGCACCAGGCTCGCCGGCCCGCGCGTGCGCCAGCCCAGCGCCGTCACCAGCATCGCCGCGCCGAATGCAAACACGATCGCGCCCAAAGGCGCGAGCGCGGCGACGCCGAACGCAAACGCCAGCACCGCGCCCAGCGCGGCAAAACCGGAGACACCAAGCACGCCGGCATCGGCCAGCGGATTGCGCAGCAGCCCCTGCAGCGCAGCCCCGGTCAGCCCCAGAGCGGCGCCCACCACCCAAGCGGCCAGCGCGCGCGGGAAGCGGATTTCCCAAACGATGGTGCGCGTGGCCTCATCCGCCGCGAACACATTGCCGAGCGGCGTCGGCCCTAGCCAAAGCGCGGCCAGCAGCGCGAGCGCGCCAAACGCGGCCAGCGCAAGTGAAACCCGCGCGCTCATGGCGCACGCAAGGCGGCGGCGATGGCTTCGGCGGCATCGATCGCGAACCATGCCTCGCACGAGATTGCCGCCGGCGGCAACGTGACGGTGCGCGCGCGATCGAGCGCGCGGCGCACGGCGGGATGGCGCCCCGGCAGCCACGCATTCATGCGCGTGCGGCCGTGATCGAAGAAGCCGAGCGCCACCAGCGCGGGCGGCCTTTCCACCAGACGCTCCAGCGGCAGCACCGCCCAGCTCTCCTCCGTGCGCAGATTGCGCCCGCCGGCTGCGCTGATGGTGGAATCCATCATTGTGCCGCGCCCGGCTGTCGCGCCGCCGGCGGAGAGATACATCGCGGCCGGATCGCGTGGCGCGGGCAAGGCGGCGAGCCGCGCCAGGCGCTGATCGAGATCGCGCGCCAGCGCCGCGCCGCGCTCAGGATGGCCGAGCCGCACGGCGGCGCTCAGCAAAGTTGCGCGCGCGCCGTCAAAATCCGGCGCGCCGCCCACTTGCAGCACCGGCACGCCGAAGCGGCCATACACCGCCTCCGCATCCCACGGCCCGCCCCAGGAACGCACCACCAGATCAGGCCGCAGCGCCAGCACTTCCTCCAGCGTGCCGCGCGTTTGCCGGATGCCGGCGGCGCGGGCGCGGAAATAGGAATCGTCGCGCTGCGATCCGCGCGAAAGCGCGGCGATCTGGCTCCGATCGGCCAGCGCCAACACGAATTGATCGGCGCAATAATCCAGGCTGACGATGCGCAGCGGCGCGGCCTGCGCCGGCCATGCGAACAAAAGCGCAAAAGCGCAAACGAGAACGCGCACCACCTGCCCTCCAATGGCGCCATCCCGCGCCAAGAGCTTCACGATCGGCAGGTCTTCTGGCTTCGCGGGTCTTTGCGTTCGCGCCCTTCGCGGCTTGCGCCACTGGCTTTGCACGAACGCTCGCCGCTTACAGCTGCGGGCGCAGCCGCGGATTTGCACCGCGTTCCCTTCTCCGATGCGCGACTTATAGAGCGAAGAGCGCAAACGCCAATCCCTCCCCGCCAGGGGAGGGTGTCGCGAAGCGACGGGTGGGGTGGTAACTCAAGCTTGGCAAGCAATGGCGCCGCCCGCCCCACCCGTCAGCGCTGCGCACTGACACCCTCCCCGCTCGCGGGGAGGGATGGGCTTCACAAAATCTCCCGCACCCGCTCCTTGGGGCGGGCCAGCAGCGTGCCTTTGGCGCCGGAAACGAACGGCCGCTCCACCAGCACGGGGTGCGCGATCATCGCCTCGATCAGCTTGGCCTCGCTCACTTTCGGATCGAGTAAGCCTAGCTCCTCGGCTTCCTTGGCCTTGGCGCGCAGCGCCTGACGCGCGGTCACGCCGGCGGCGGCGAACAATTGCTTGAGCTGCTGCTTGGTCCACCCGGCCTTTAGATACTCGATCACCTCGGCCTTGGCGCCCGAAGCCTCGATCATGTCGAGCACCTGGCGCGAGGTGGAGCATTTGGGGTTGTGATAGATGGTGATGGTCTTGGGCATCAGTGCGCTTCCTCCTCCATGGGGAAAAACGCGAAGCCGGGCGCGGCCTCTTCGGCTTCCACGCAATCCACGCTCTCAAAATAGATGCGCTGTTCGGGGTGAGGCGCCGCCTCTTCAGGCAGCGCCAGATCCGGATCGGTGAACAGCATCTCCGCTGCTCGCGCCTCGGCCGCCGCGGCGTCAGCGGCCTGCACGTAGCGCGTCGTGAAGAAACCGCACAGGCGCACGGCGCCTTCGATCTCCAGCGGAAAATTCTCACCGCACGCGAAACAGCGCCACCATTGCATCGCTCAGCCCCAATCGGCTGCAACGATGCGCGCGACTTCCGCGTGGGCGGCGTTGCGCGCCTCCATCGGCGCGCTCGCGTGGCTCAGATAGCAAGCCACTATGATCGGCGCGCGTCTGGGCGGCCAGACGATCATCACGTCATTGGCGGCGTTGTTGGCGCCGGTTGCCGTGCCCGTCTTATCGCCTGCGCGCCAACCAGCAGGCAGGCCCGCGCGCAAGCGCTCGCGCCCGGTGGGCGAAGCCTCCATCCAGGCGATCAGCCGTTCGCGCGCAGCGGCGTTCATCACCTCATCCGTGGTCAAAAAGCGCCGGAGCGCATGCGCCATCGCGCTGGGCGTGGTGGTGTCGCGCACATCGCCCAGCAGATTTTCGTTCAGCGCCGGCTCGGTCCGGTCCAGACGGGTGACGCCGTCGCCACTATTGCGCAAAAATTGCGTCAGTCCGGCTGGGCCCATCATGCCGACCAGCAGCAGGTTCGCCGCCGCATTGTCGCTGAGCGTCACCGCCGCCTCGCACAATTCCTCGACGCTCATCCAGCCGCGCGCAAGATTGGCCTCCACGCGCGGGGAATAAGGAACGATGTCGCCAGCGTTGAACAGCACGCGATCGGAAAGCTGCAGCCCGCCGCGCGCGGCGGAATAAAGCACGCCCGCCGCCAGCAGCCATTTGAACGTGGAGCACATGGCGAAGCGCTCTTCGCCGCGATGGGAGAGCACCGCGCCATCGGCGGTGTTCAGCGCATAGATTCCGAGCCGCCCGCCCGTGCGCGCCTCGATTTCCGCGAAGCGCGGATCGGGGCGAAGCGGAACCGGTGCGGGCGGCGGCAGATCGACTTGGACTTTGCAGCCCGCGAGCGCCACAGCGCCCGCCAGCGCGCTGCGGCGCGTCCACATCAATCCTTGGCCCGCTCGATGTAGGAATTGTCTTCGGTGTTGATGACGATGCGCGTGCCCGCATCGATGTGCGGAGGCACCATCACTTTAACGCCGTTATCGAGGATGGCCGGCTTGTAGGACGACGACGCGGTTTGCCCCTTCACCACGGGCTCGGTGGTTTCGATCGTTCCCGTCACGCGCGCGGGCAGTTCAATCGAGAGCGGCTGGCCGTCATGCATGGTGAGATGCACCACCATTTCCGGCTGCAGCCACGGCAGCCCATCGCCCACCATGTCGCGCGAGAGGTGCACCTGGTCGTACGTATCGGGGTTCATAAAGACGAGCCCGGCGTCGCCGTCGTCAAACAGGAAGGTGTGCTTCACCTCTTCCACGAACGCCTTTTCGAGCCCGTCCGTGGTCTTAAACACGGCGGTGGTCTTCACCCCATCGACGATGCGGCGCATGACGATCGTGGTGGTGGGCGTGCCCTTGCCCGGGCGGAACGTCTCATGGGACAGCACGACGTACAATTTGCCGTCCTCGTGCTCGAGCACGTTGCCTTTGCGGACGTCGCTGGCGA
>DAOMPU010000082.1:0-8654 GCA_035444925.1 Terricaulis sp.
GAAAGCTCGCGCACGACCTCCCACGCCGCTTGCGTCACCGGCGCGATCACCATTTGCGCGATGCGTTCGCCCCGGCCGATCGTGAACGGCTCCTGGCCCAGATTGATCAGCAGCACTTTCACTTCGCCGCGATAATCGGCGTCGATCGTGCCGGGCGTGTTGAGGCAGGTCACCCCATGCTTGAACGCAAGGCCCGAGCGCGGGCGGATTTGCGCCTCAAAACCCGCTGGCAACGCGATGGTGAGCCCGGTGGGCACCAGCGCTCGCTCGCCGGGGGCGAGCGTCAGCGGCTTTCGCTCTTCCACGGCCGCGCGCAAATCCATGCCGGCGGAAAGCGCGGTTTCATACGCGGGCAAATTCAGATCACCAAAATGCGCCAGCGGCGCGACCTCGATCGCCAGCGCCCCCTTGGTTTTTTTCTTTTGCTTTTTGCTTTGCTCGGGCTTGGCCGCCTTCTTGCCTTTGGCTTCGGGCGTTTTCTCAGCGCTTTGCTTCGCCGGTTTCTTCTTGGCCATTCTGGTCCCTCGCTGGGCCATTCTTAGCCCCGTTCCGCTGCTTAGGCGATTCGCGCTGCGAAAATCCATCATTCGCCCGGTTGACCCGCTTGTGGAATCATATAAGTATTAACTTATATGATCGGGGGAGCGCGAATGTTCGAAGAAATGGCCAAGCTGGCCGGCGCGGTGACGCGCGAAGTGCGCAACGCCGAGCGCGAAGGCAAGCCGGTGCGCATCGTCGTCGCCGCGCGCGATTACGACACGACGCTGGAAGATTTGTGGGACGCGATCACCAGCGCCGAGCGGCTGAAGCGCTGGTTCGCGCCGGTGAGCGGGGAGTTCAAACTCGGCGGGCGCTATAAGATCGAAGGCAACGCCAGCGGCACGGTCACGCGTTGCGAGCCGCCGCGGGCGCTTGATCTGACGTGGGAGTTCGGCGGCGGCGTCTCCTGGGTGGAAGTGGCGCTGCGCCCCGCCGGCGAGGGCGCGCGCCTGGAGCTGCGCCATATCGCCCCGGTCGATCCCCATTGGGAGAGATTCGGCGCCGGCGCGACGGGCGTGGGCTGGGATCTGGGCCTCATGGGGTTGGCGCGCCACATCGAAAATCCCGCCGCCGAAAAGCCGCCCGAGGCCGATCCGGCCTGGATGGGGTCGGCGGAAGCCAAGCATTTCATCAGATTGTCCAGCGGCGGCTGGGGCGAAGCAGAGATCGCGGCGGGCGGCGACAAAGCCGCCGCGCGCGCGGCGGCGGAAGAGACGCGTAAATTCTATAGCGGCGAGGCCTGATGCACGCCTTCGATGTGCTGGGCGATCCGGTGCGGCGGCGCATTCTCGAAGTGCTCGCCGAAGGCGAGCATGCGTCCGGCGAGATCGTCGAAGTGATCCAGGCCGAGTTCGCCATCAGCCAGCCGGCGGTGTCGCAGCATCTCAAAGTGCTGCGCGAGAGCGGCTTTGCGCGCGTGCGCGCGGAGGGGCCGCGGCGCGTCTATGAAATGGACGCAGCCCCGCTGAAGGAAGTGGATGCCTGGGTCGCGCAATTCCGCGGCTTCTGGGCGCACAAGCTCGATGCGCTGGCGACCGAAGTCGCGCGCGGCAAGAAGAAGCGGAAGTGACGCGTGGGTTATGGCGCTGCTTGCACGGCCGTTGCTTGCGCATGCACTTCTGCGCCCGCGTTTTGCGCGAAGCTTAGATCGCGCGCGTTGATCCAGCCGGCGATCTGGCGGAAATAGTCGCGCACCTGGCCCACGCGCCGCGGTTCGCCCTCCGGGTTTGCCTCCAGCAGCACCATGGAATGATCGGCGTTCGGATAGATGGCGAGATCGATCGGCTCGCCCTCGCTTTGCAGCAAGCGGATGCGGCGGATGGTTTCCTCCGGCGGCGCTTCGCTATCTTCGGCGGCGATCATCCAAAACTGGGGGATGTCCAGCGCGCGCAGCACCGGCATGGGGTCATATTCCCATGATGTGCCGACATCATGGAATGGCCCGATCACGCGCAGCGCGATTTCCGGCCAGGGCAGCATTTCGCCGGTGAATTCGCCTTCGACGGCGCGATACCACGTCTCGTTCTTGTAGCGATTGCGCACCACGTCGAATTCGCGAAAGCCGCTTTTGAAGCCGCTGGCGATCACGACGCCCGCGGCGTCGGCAATCTCCGCCGCGCGCGCCTGCTCTTCGGCGCCGAAGCCGGCATTGGCCACATCCATCATCACTTGCGCGCGATCCTCCGCCAGCGGGCCTTCGGCCATGCCGTAGAGCGCGACCACGAAATCGACAGGCGTTTGGCTCGCCGCTAACGGCCCGATCCAGCCGCCTTGGCTGCCGCCGATAAATCCCGTGCGCGTTATGCGATCGCCCGCCAGCGCGCGCGCCTGTTCAAGCGCGGCGATCGCGTCGGCGGCGAGCACGTGAAAATCCTGCGTGTATTGGCCTTCGGAGCGGCCAGTGCCGCGCTTGTCGTACACGAAAGAAGCGATGCCTTCGGCGGCGAGCAAATAGGGCGTCGCGTTGCTGCGCACGGCGGACCAGCGCTCCGAGCCGTGCACGTGCACCGCCAGCGGCGCGCGCTCCTGGCCGGCGGGCCAGATCAGGCGGCCTGAGAAGGAGAGGCCGTCATGCTCGAACGTCACGTCCTGCACTTCCAGCGGCACGCGCGCGTACGTGACCATCGCGCCTTGCGGGCCGAGCTGCAGCTCGCGCGCTTCGCAGGCGCCGAGATTGATTTGCGCGCCGTCGCTCTCGCCGGTCCAGCCGCGGGTGCTGGCCCAGCCCTCGCCGCTTTGCGTCACCGCGCCGGTGGTTCCGTCCGGCTTGCGCCAGCGATAGCCGCCGGCGGTGACGGGCGTGAGCGCCACCACATCGCCTTCGGCGCTGCGGTAGAGCCCGGTGCGGCAATCGATTTCAGCAACAGGAACATCGCGCGGCTCGCCCGCGCATGCGGCGAGCGCCATGGCGGCGGTGGTGAGGATGAGGTATTTGGTCATGACGAAACTGAAGATGCCACAGAAGCGCGCGTGGATGCGCGGTTTCGTCGTCCGATGGCGTCAGCTCGTCGCTAGCCGCGACCTGCGCTCTTGGCGCCGAGCGCCGCGCCGATCTGTTGCGCGAGTTTTTGCGCCACTTGCTCTTTCGCCATCAGCGGCCAGGCTTCGGCGGTTTCGCGCGTGATCAGCAGCACCTGGTTGTGATCGCCGCCCATCACATCGCCCGAAACATCGTTGGCGACGATCCAGTCGCAGCCCTTGCGGGCGATCTTCGCGCGCGCGTGCTCTTCCACCTTTTCGGTTTCCGCCGCGAAGCCGATCACGAGCTTTGGCCGCTTTTTGCCGGGCTTGGAGAGGGTGGCGAGGATGTCTGGATTTTCCTCGAGCGCGATCGGCGGCGCGCCGCTCGCGGCTTTCTTGATCTTTTCGTCCGCGCGATTGGCCGGGCGCCAATCGGCGACCGCGGCGACCATCACGGCCACATCCGCCGGCAACGCCGCTTCGCACGCTTGCAACATCTCCGCCGCGCTTTCCACGCGCTCGACGTTGACGTCGAGCGGCGCGGGCAATGCGGTTGGCCCAGTAACGAGCGTAACGTCCGCGCCTTGCTGCGCCAGCGCGCTGGCGATCGCGTAGCCTTGCTTGCCGCTGGAGCGGTTGGAGAGGAAGCGCACCGGATCGATCGCTTCCACGGTGGGGCCTGCGGTGACGATGGCCTTCTTGCCCTTAAGCGGGCCGTCTTTCAGCAGCGCCTGGATGGCGCCGAGGATTTCCTGCGGCTCGCTCATGCGGCCGGGGCCGTATTCGCCGCAGGCCATGTCGCCCTCATTGGGGCCAAGCAGGTGCGCGCCGTCGGCTTGCAGGCGCGCCACATTGCGCTGCGTGGCCGGGTGCAGCCACATGCGCACGTTCATCGCTGGCGCGTAGAGCACGCGCTTATCGGTGGCGAGCAGGGTGGTGGAGGCAAGATCATTGGCCAGGCCGTTGGCGGCCTTGGCCATCAGATCGGCCGTCGCGGGCGCAACCACCACCAGATCGGCTGAGCGCGAAAGCTGAATGTGGCCCATCTCCGCTTCGTCGGTCAGGTTGAACAGATCCTGATAGACTTTGTCTCCCGTCAGCGAGCCGATCGCGAGCGGGGTGACGAATTCCGCGCCGGCTTTCGTGAGGATCGCGCGCGTGGCGATGCCTTGCTTGGCGAGCAGGCGGATCAGCTCGAGGCTTTTATAAGCCGCGATGCCGCCGCCAATGATCAGGAGAACGCGTTTATCGCTCACGAAGGGCTCCGCCGCGCGCGGCGCTGCCGCACCCTTTATAAATAGCATGGGCGGGCCGCAGCTTAAAGCAGACGCGTTAACGGCGCGCGGGGCTTACGGCGCGGGCGCGGGCGTTTGCGCGGCAGGCGCCGGTGTTTCGGGCGGTGCGCCGTTCTCCGCTGCTGGTTCAGCGGCCGGCGCCTCGGTCGGCGCGGGTTGCGGCGCAGGGGCGGGGCGCGTGGGCGCGCGCTCGATCACGGGCGCGGGCTCGGGCGTCACCGTGACTTGGGTGGGCTTTTGCCCGCCGGCCGTCAGCACCAGGGCGAGCACGGCGCCGCCGATCAAGCCCAGCCAGAACGCCGGCAGCTGATACCATTTGCGCTCTTCGCGCGGGGCTTCCGCGCTGACCTTGCGCGCGGCGGCCTCCACCGCGAGCAGCGTGTGCGGCAGGCGGCGCAAAGCCGCGAAGCCCTGGGCGGTTTCATCGATCGCGCGCTTAGCCACGGCTTCCGCGCCCAGTTCGCGCTGCACCCAGCGCTCCACGATCGGGCGCGCCGCGCTCCACATATCGTGCTTGGGATCAAGCCCGCGCGCCACGCCCTCGACCTGCACCATGGTTTTCTGCAGCAGCACAAGTTCGGGGCGCAGATGCATGCCGAACATGTGCGTGACGTCAAACAGCTGCAGCAGCAGGCGGCTCATCGAAATGCCGTCCGCGGTTTTGCCGAAGATCGGCTCGCCGATCGCACGCAACGCCTGCGCGAATTCTTCGACCGAGAATTTCTCGGGCACGTAGCCCGCTTCCTGATGCACTTCGGCGACGCGGCGATAATCGCGCTTGAGGAAGCCGTAGAGGATTTCCGCCAGATAGCGGCGCTCGGTATGGCCGATGCGGCCCATGATGCCGAAATCGACGATCCAGAGCTTTTCGTCCTTGCCGTAGAGCATGTTGCCCTCGTGCATGTCGGCGTGGAAGAAGCCGTGATCGAGCGCGGCGGCCAGAAAGCCGCGCGTGATGGCGATGGCGAGTTCGCTGCGGTCGGCGCCGGCTTTGTCGAGCCCTTTGGAATCGGTCAGCGGAACGCCGTCGATCCAATCGAGCGTCATCACCCGCTTGGCTGAGCGCGACCAATCGATCTGCGGCACGGTGAGATAGCCGTCCTTCTCCGCGACTTCGCGGAACTCCGCAGCAGCGCCGGCTTCCAGACGCAAATCCATTTCGCGCTGCATGGCGGAGGAGACGGTGTCGATGAATTGCACCGGCTCCAGCCGGCGCGAGCGCGGCGAGAAGGTTTCGATGCCTTGCGCCAGAAAGCGCAAAGCGGCCATTTCCTTGGCCATCTTCTTTTCGATGCGCGGGCGCAGCACCTTGATGGCGACGACGCCCTGGCGCTCAACGATCGCCTGGTGCACTTGCGCGATCGAGGCGGCGGCCATCGCGTCGGAGATGCCGGAGAACAAATCCTCGGTGGCGCCGAGTTCATCATTGATGGTGTCGAGCGCGACATGGCGCGGGAAGGGCGGCAGGCGATCCTTCAGCCGGCCCAGCTCCTGCGCGACAGTGACGCCGATCATGTCCGGCCGCGTGGCCAGGAATTGGCCGACCTTCACATAAGCGGGGCCGAGTCGCTCGAACGCCTTGGCCAAACGCTCGCCCACGCTGCGGCCGCGTTTGCGCTTGGTGAAGATGTGCAGGAACGTGTGCGTGGCTTGGAGGCCGGTGGAATAGTGCTCGTAATACTCGGCCGGCAGCAGCACGTCATAGCGCGCCAGCGTGGCGGCTACGCGCAGCAGCCGCCAGATATGGCTGAGCACCCCTGAAGCGATGCCCGCCACAATCGCGGCGATGACGAACAGGACGAGAAAAAACGAAAACACTAAACGGCCCAACCCCAATGCAGCGCCACCACGCCGCCGGCCATGTTCCGATAGCCCGCGCGGCTAAAGCCTGCGTCGCGGATCATGCGCAAGAAAGTTTCCTGATCCGGAAACCTTCTGATCGATTCCACCAGATAACGGTAAGAATCCTCGTCTTTCGCCAGCCATTTCCCCAGCTTGGGGACGGCGTTAAACGAATAGAAATCATAAAGCGGCTCCAGCCCCCCGATGGCGAGGCGCGAGAATTCGAGGCAATAGAAGCGCCCGCCCGGCTTTAACGCGCGCTTAGCGTCGGCCAGCACGGCGGGAATGTCGGTGCAGTTCCGGATGCCGAAACTGATGATGTAGGCGTCGGCCGCGTTGTCATCGACCGGCAGGTGCTCCGCATCGCCCTCGTGCCAGAACAGGCCGTCCTCGCCGCGCGCGCGGCCGGCGTCGAGCATCTCGGTGTTGATGTCGATGACGTGGATTTCCGGCGGCTCAAGCCCGCGCCGCTTGGCGGCGCCGTCGCCCAGCTTTTTCAGGCGCCGCGCGATGTCGCCGGTGCCGCCGGCCACGTCGAGGATCAGTTCGCCCGGCTGCGGATTGAGCTTGGCGGCGGCGGCGTCTTTCCAGAGCCGGTGCATGCCGGCGCTCATCGCGTCGTTCATCAGGTCGTAGCGGGTGGCCACGCTGTCGAACACTTCGCGCACGCGGGAGGCTTTCTCGCCGCGCGGCACCTCCTTGAAGCCGAAGGAAACCGTATCGTCTTGGGGGTCGCTCATGGCCGCGGACCATAGCGGCGGGGGCAGGGCGGGGCTATATCGGGGGCCGATGGTTTTGCTTCTGCTTTCCGACATTTCGCCGCATGCCTGAGCTGCCCGAGGTGGAAACCGTGCGGCGGGGCTTGGCGCCCGCCCTGGTGGGGCGGCGCATCAAGAGTGCGCGCACCAAGCGGGCCGACCTGCGCTTTCCGTTCCCCGAACGCTTCGCCGCGCGGCTCAGCGGCCGGCGCGTCGATGCGCTGGAGCGGCGCGCGAAATATCTCTTGGCGCGGCTGGATGACGGGAATGTGTGGGTCACGCATCTCGGCATGACGGGGCGCTGGTCGATCCTCGGCGCCAAGCGCCAGCCGGGCGATTTTTATTACGCCGAGCCGCCCGATCCCACGCACACGCATGTGGTGATCGAAACCGAAGAAGGCGCGCGGCTGGAGTTCAACGATCCGCGCCGCTTCGGCTACATGGATTTGATCGCGGAGGATGCGCTCGGCGCGCATCCCTGGTTCGCGCGCATGGGGCCAGAGCCGCTCGGCAATGAATTTCACATGGGCTTCTTGAAGCGCGCGTTCGCGGGCAAGAAAACCAGCGTGAAAGCGGCGTTGCTCGATCAGCGCGTGATCGCGGGGCTGGGCAATATTTATGTCGTCGAGGCGCTGCACCGCGCGGGCATCGCGCCGACAAAGGAAGCCGGCCGCATCGGCGCGCAGCGCCTGGAAAAACTCTATCACGCCATCCGCGCCGTGCTGGAGGAGGCGATCGAAGCCGGCGGCTCAACGCTTTCCGATTACGCCGGCGTCGATGGCGCGCAAGGCGGCTTCCAGCATCGCTTCCGGGTGTATGACCAGGAAGGCCAAAGCTGCGCCACAAAAGATTGCGGCGGCGTGATCGTGCGCGCCACGCATGGCGGCCGCTCAAGCTTCTGGTGCCCCAGGTGTCAGCGTTGATGCTAAGCTCGCGCGCATGACTCGCGCTCTGTTCATCGCCGCTCTTGTGTTGGCCACGCCCGCCTTTGCGCAGACGGCGTATTTTTCGGTGCTGGACGATCTGCCGCTGCCGCCGGGCTTCAGCGAAAGCGCGCCGCCTGGCGTGTTCGAGGCGCCCGAGGGGCGCATTCTGGCGCTGAGCGCCGAAGGCGCGGGCGAGGGGCTGGCGGTGCGCGACTTTTATTATGAAACGCTGCCGGCGCTCGGCTGGGCCGAGCATCGGCGCGGCGATGGCGCGCTTGAGTTTCGCCGTGGGCGCGAGCGGCTCAGCTTCACATTGGAACGCGCCGGCGGGCGCCTGCTGCTGGGCGTGCAGGTGGTGGAGCTGGCGGCGGATTGATTTTCGCGGCCCGCCAGCGCAAGCAAGCTTCCATGGCTTATGAAAACATCCTCACCGAAACCGATTCCGGCGTCGCCATCATCCGGCTCAATCGCCCCAAGGCGCTCAATGCGCTGAACAATGAATTGATCGCGGAATTGAACGCCGCGCTCGATGCGGCGGAAGCCGACGACGCGATCGGCGCCATCGTCATCACCGGCTCGGAAAAAGCCTTCGCCGCCGGCGCGGACATCAAGCAGATGGCCGAGGGCGAGTTCAGCGATTTCTATAAGCGCGATCCCTTCGCCAATCTCGAGCGCGTGCCGCGCACGCGCAAGCCCTTGATCGCCGCCGTCGCCGGCTATGCGCTGGGCGGGGGCTGCGAATTGGCCATGATGTGCGATTTCATTATCGCGGCGGAAAACGCCAAGTTCGGCCAGCCGGAAATCACGCTGGGCGTGATGCCGTCCTGGGGCGG
>DAOMPU010000083.1:0-8635 GCA_035444925.1 Terricaulis sp.
GCGCTTTAAGCGCAAACCCAAAATTCTTTCACGCGTAGCTTAAAGCGCGTCCCGCACTCCCAACTTATCCGCAGGCGCCGTGCGCTGTGCGGCCAAAGCCGCATCCACATTGGACCGCCGGCTTCCAGCCGGCATACGCTCTATCCGCTTACACAGGCGCCTAAGCAGCGTTAGCGGAAGCGCTCGATCGCATAAGGCGCCAATTCGAACATCGGCGCGCGCTCCTGCGCCAGCGCCAAGATGATCTCCGACGTAACCGCGCACATGGTCAGCCCCAGATGCGCGTGGCCGAACGCGTAGAGCACGCGCGGCTGGCTTTTAAGCCGGCCGATCGCGGGCACGTAATCGGGCAGCGTCGGCCGCGGCCCCATCCAACGCTGCGGCGCTTGCGCAAAGCGCACGCCAAGATCGCGCAGATGCGCCTCCAGGCGCCCCCATTTGCGCGCGTCCGGCGCGGCGCTGGAATCGCCGAACTCAAGAAAGCTGGTTGCGCGCAGGCCGCTGGTGAAACGCGAAATCACCATGGAGCGCTCTTCGAAAATCGTGGTCGGCAAATCTTCCGGCCAGGCATGCTCGGGCGAATGCACGTGATAGCCGCGCTCGCCGATCAGCGGCGCGGTCACGCCGAGCTGCGCCATCAAAGGCGCCGACCATGCGCCCGCCGCCACCAGCACGCCGTCCGCCTCCAATGTTTTGCCGGAAAAACCGACCACGACGTCATTGGCGCCGGCATCGATCAGGCTGACGCGATCGTTGATGATCTCGCCGCCGCGCGCGCTGAACGCCGCCAGCAGCGCCTCACGCGCATGCTGAGGATCGCGCACTTGCCCCGCGCCTTCGAAAAAAAGCCCCGCCGCCGGGCGCGCGCGCAGCACGCCGTCATAGCGCGCCAGCTCAGCGTCATTCCATTCGCGCAGCTTGACGACGCCAACCGGCGTTCGAGCCCAAGCCTTGAGGCCGATGTCGGCGCGCGCGCGGTTCATCCAGACGACGACATGCCCGTGATCGCGCACGATCTCCGGCGCGCCGGCCATCGCCGCCACGCGCTTCCAGGCGGGCACCGCCTCGGCGAGTATCGCGCTCAGCGCCGCGCGCCCGGCCGCCACGCGCTGCGGCGCGCAGGCGGCGAGAAAGCGCATGCTCCATGGCCCCCAGGCGCCAATATCGCGCCAACGGAAATCCAGCGCGCCGCCAATGCCGAATGCACGCGCTGGCGCGCCCGCCACATTGCCCCAGGTGGACCATGGCGAAACCTGCTCGGGCCCCAAATGCCCGGCATTGCCGAACGAGGCGCCGCGGCGCATGTCGCCCGGATCGATCAAGATGGTGCGCACGCCGGCATGCTGCAGCTGCAACGCCGAAGCGGCCCCGATCAGGCCGCCGCCGATGACGATGATGGATCGCATGGCGCTCTCATATCGCGCACGCGAAGCGGGCGCCATCGCGCTTGTGCAGTCAGGCGCGCGCGTGCTGCACGGCGCCTACTTCGTCCCGTAAATCCGATCGCCCGCATCGCCGAGGCCCGGCACGATGTAGGCGTGATCGTTCAATTGCGCGTCGATCGCGGCGGCCCAGATTTCAACGTCTGGATGATGGCTGCGCAGCACCTCCACGCCCTCGGGCGCGGCGAGCACGCAGGCGAAGCGGAGATGCTTGACGCCCGTCTCCTTCAGCCGGTCGATAGCGGCTACCGCGGTGTGGCCGGTGGCGAGCATCGGGTCGATGACGATCACCAGGCGCTCGCCCACATCGGCCGGCGCCTTGAAATAATACTCGACCGCCTTCAGCGTTTTCGGATCGCGGTAGAGCCCGATATGCGCCACGCGCGCGGAGGGCACCAGCTCCAGCATGCCTTCCAGTAGCCCCATGCCCGCGCGCAAAATCGGCGCAAACACAAGCTTTTTGCCGGCGATCGTCTTGGCTCTCATCGCCGCCACCGGCGTTTCGATCTCGATCTCTTCAAGCGGCAGATCGCGCGTCACCTCGTAGCAGAGCAGCAGCGCGATCTCGCGCAGCAGGCTGCGGAATGTGCGCGTGGAGGTGCGCTTGTCGCGCAGGATGGTGAGCTTGTGCTGCACCAGGGGATGATCGACCAGATGTACGCCTTGCATCAGAACACCGTGCCGTCGCTTAGGATGGTGAAGGGCGGGCCGCTATCGGCGCGCTTCTCGCGCGCGAGCACACGCCCCGCCGCCCAGGTGCCGCCTTCGAGCACGCGCGCGAGCGGGAACGCTTCGGCGCTCACGCCCAGCCGCTCGCGCACCAAAGGCGCGATGCGATCAAGCAGCGCCACCGTGAGCGAGCGCCAGGTGACGACAAAGCTGTGCGAAACCTCATAAGCGCGCGCCAGCGCCTGCGGATCGCGCGGCACCAGCACGCCGGCATCCACGAACAGGCCCCCATTGCGATATTCGGCAAGGCCGGTGAGGCCGTCGATCTCCGTGACGCTAAGGCCCGCGCGCTCCAGTGGCTCGATCAGCGAATAGGAAAGCCATTGCGAAAGCTTGTGCAGCGGCGTGTAGCCGAAGGCGCCCACCTGCCAACAATCGCCGAGCGGAACGCCATTGAGCGTCGGCCTGTTCTCCCAGATCGGCCCCAGGGCTTCGAGCAGAACCTCAAGGATGATTGGCGCCGCCAGCGCGCCGTTTTGCGCGCGCGCATGCAGCACATCGTAAAGCCCGCCCGGGCGCGCGCGATCGGCGCGGGCGAACAGATCTGCGCGCGTGCGCACATGCGCGCCGAGCCGGTTGAGCAGCCGCGCGCGGCCCTCAAGGCCCGCCAGCGGATTGCGCTCGCTCACCTGAAACGCGTCGGATAAATCGTTCGCGCTGAAACGCGCGAGTGCTTCGCCATCGGCGCGCAGCGGATCGCTGGGATCGGCCGAGAAGCCGCCCCATTCGAACAAGCGCAAGCTGGCGAGCGCCAGGCCCTCCGAGCGCGCGGCGATCACGCCGCTGGCGGAATCGGTATAGCGCCACGCCGCGCCGGCGCCGGCGTCGAGCAAAACGGAAGTGATCGCGAGATCGAACTCGGCGCGCGCGCGGGCGTGCGCATCGGCGAATGCCGCGCTCTCGCGCGTCTCGGCCCAAAGATCGCGCCCGCCGAACACGAAATGGCGCCAGCGCGCATGGAAGGGAATGTCGAGATCGGGGTAGCGCTTGCCGATCACGTCCGCCACGAAATCGGCGCACGCGGTCAGGGCGGCCAGATCGATGCGCCAATCGAAATCCTCGCGGCTGGTGGCGTGGGCGAACCAGGCGTTCGCCGCATCGCGCACGCCTTGCGCGGAGAGCAAAAGCGCGCGTTCGATTTCGCTCAGCCCAGCGGCGCTCACTCAAAAATCCTTGAGGTCGCGGCCGACGACCCGGGTGAGATCGTCCTTGGCGCCGTCGGGCGTGTAATAGCCGGCGGCTTTTTTGGCCTCCAATTCCACGCTTGCATCGGGCGGCACCAGCTCGTCGGGGATCGGCACGCGCGCGCCGATCTCGATGCCGGCGCCGGTGATGGCGTCATGCTTCATGTTGGACATGGAGACGAAGCGATCGATCCTTGTGACGCCAAGCCATTGCAGCACGTCCGGCATCAATTGCTGAAAGCGCGCGTCCTGCACGCCGGCGACGCACTCGGTGCGCTCGAAATAAGTCGCGGCCTGATCGCCGCCGGGTTGGCGCTTGCGGGCGTTATAGACGAGGAATTTCGTCACCTCGCCGAGCGCGCGGCCTTCCTTGCGATTGTAAACGATGAGGCCGACGCCGCCTTCCTGCGCCTGGCGCACGCATTCCTCGATGCCGTGCGTGAGATAGGGGCGGCAAGTGCAGATGTCTGAGCCGAACACGTCCGAGCCGTTGCATTCATCGTGCACGCGGCAGGTGAGCGAATGGCTGCGGTCGCCAAGCTTGGCGGGATCGCCGAAAATGTAGAGCGTGATGCCGCCGATCGGCGGCAGGAATACTTCAAGGTCAGGCCGCGTCACCAATTCGGGATACATGCCGCCGGTCTGCTCGAACAAGGTGTGGCGCAGCTTCTCTTCGCTGACGCCGAAGCGCGCGGCCACGCCGGGCAGATGCCATACTGGATCGATCGCAGCCTTCGTCACGGCGATGTCGCCGCTCGCATGCACGATGGCGCCGTCAGCGCTCAGCCGCCCCTTATCCATCGCTTCGCGCAATTCCGGCAGCGTGAGGCGCGCGCGCGTGATGGCGATGGAGGGGCGAATATCGAGCCCGGAATCGATCTCGGCCTTGAACGCCTCGGCCACCAGATGGCCCCATGGATCAAGCGAAACGATCTTGCCCGCCTCGCGCCATTGCGGATGCGGCCCAAGCTGCACCACCGGCGCGGTGTCGGTGAGATCGGGGCGTACGGCCGGATTCAGCGCGCCTGCGGAAACCGCGAGCGCGCGATAGACCGAATACGAGCCGCCATGCGCGCCGATGCAATTGCGATCGGAACTGGTGGGGGAGGCGATGATCGGGCCGCGCTCGCGCGCGCTCTGGGCGCCCCAGCGGATCGGGAAGCGCGAGGCCGCGCCTGCCCCGGGGTGGGAAGTCAGACGGATGTGACCGATGCGATTTTCAGACATGCATAACCATCAGCGCCGAAAGCGCTTGCTAATCGCTTAATGTGCGCCTGGGGCGCCCGCTTGGCAAGGATGCGTCGCTTTTGGGGTGAAGTTCAAAGGATCATGCGCCTCAGCCCTTGCTTGATTAAGGCGACATTGAAGTTGATGAGAAATCCCAGCCGATGCCCGGAAAGCCGCAGATAGGTCAGCACCTGAGCTTCATGGACAGGCGAGAGGGCTTCAACCGATTTGACTTCGACGATAACCGCCTTGTCGACGATCAGATCGACGCGATAACCGAGGTCCAACCGTACCGTCTCATAGACGACTGGAAGCCCAACTTGCTTGGCGACAATGTGTCCGCGCCGTTCCAGTTCGTAGGCGAGACACGCTTCATAGGCGGATTCAAGCAAACCAGGCCCAAGCGTCTGGTGCACGGCGAACGCAGCATCGACGACAGCGCTCGCGACTTCCTCTGTGCTGCACGAAAGCGGTTTGTGAACCATCTTCGTGCCCTTTGTGCGCTCTTCGCGTCTTTGGAAGACACTTCTAGGACTCCAGCAGCTTCAGCATCGCCTGCGCGGCGGCCGGGTTGCGCTCCTTGGCGCCGGAGATGAAATAGAGAAACACATCGCCCGACTTCTCCCAATCGCGCGCGGTTTTCGCCCATTGCTTGAGGGCGGGCTTGGGATATCCCGTGGGCTCGCCGCTCTGCGTCAGCTCGAGGCGCGCATAGGCGAAATCGGCGGTGGGCTCGATAATCAGCGGGTGCTTCTCGGACTCGACCGTCACCACCGCGATGTTGCGCTCGCGTGCGAGCTTAAGGAACTTCGCGTCGGTGAAGCTCTCGTGGCGCACTTCCAGCGCATGGCGCAGCTTCAGCTTGCCGAGCTTTGCCGGCAGCATGTCGAAATAGGCGCGCATTTCGGCGTCGTCATATTTTTTGTAGGGCGCCATCTGCCAGAAGATCGGCCCGAGCTTGGCGCCAAGCTCCCCGACGCCGCTTTGCAGGAACCACTCGATCGATTGCTGCGCCTCGCGCAAATCCTTGCGCTGCACCGCCGCCCGCGGCGCCTTCACGGAAAACATGAAATCGTCCGGCGTGGCGGCGGCCCACTTCTGAAAGGAAGCCGCGCTCTGCGTGCGGTAGAAGGTGGAATTGATCTCGATCGCCGTCACCTTGCCGGCGGCGTATTCGAGCTGCTTGGCCTTCGGCAGATCCGCCGGATAAAAGCTCTCGTCCCACGGCTCATAACTCCAGCCGCCAATGCCGACACGGATCATGGCATCCCTCGATCAAATACGCGCTCCACATTGAACGCCGCGCGCGCGCGGCGCACAAGGGCGTCCGTCGCATTCACGATCACCGCGGCCTTGGCGGCGCGCCATACGGCAAGATCGGCGCGCTCATTGCCGGCATAGGCGAAGCCCTGCGGGAACGCCGCCGCCAGCGCGCGCGCCTTGGCGTGGGATTTAAGGTTGGTGCGCCCGTCCGAGGCGAACACGCGCTCGAACAAGCCAAGATGCGCCGCGACCGCCTCCGCGCCCGCGCGGTCAAAAGCGGTGGCGAGCACGAGGACGCGCCCGCCCGCGCGCTCCTCGCGCAGCCAGTTTACGAACGCTTCGTTGTAGGGCAGCGCCGCCGCATCGACCGGATAGAGCGCGGCCAGCTGCGCCTTCGCGTAGGCGCGCCCGCGCGTCAGCCAGGCAAGCAGCACTAGCACATGCCACGGCGCGGCGGCGCAAAAACGCGCCATAGCCCGCGCAAACAGATCGCCGCGGATCAGCGTGCCGTCGAGATCGACCGCCAGCGGCGGCTTCATTCGCCGGTGAATTTCGGCGCACGCTTCTCGGTGAAAGCGTCCACCGCTTCCTTGTGGTCGCGCGTCTCATGCGCCAGCGCCTGGAAGGCGGCCGAAAGCTCCAGCACGTCGCTGAGGCGGCTATGCTGAGCCTCGCGCAAGAGGCGCTTGGCCAGCCGCACCGTGCGCGGCGGGTTGACGGCGATGCGCTCGCCCAGCGCGCGCGCTTCATCGAGCAGCTTATCGTCGGGCACGACGCGCGAGACGAGGCCGATGCGCGCGCCTTCCTCGGCGTCGATCGTATCGCCTGTGAGCACCAGCTCCGCCGCGCGCGAGGCGCCGATGGCGTTGGTGAGGATCCACGCCCCGCCATCGCCCGGAATGATGCCGACCTTGACGAAGCTCGACGCCATCTTGGCCGAGGCGCCGGCTAGGCGGATATCGCAGAGCACACCGATATCGAGCCCAAGCCCGATCGCGTGCCCGTTGATCGCCGCGATGGTGGCCACCTCGACTTCCGCCAGCGCGCGGATGATGGTGTGCACGCCGCGGCGATAATTGGCGCGCGTGCCGTCGGGCGTGGCGCGCGGGCCGATGCCGCTGCGCTCGCGGATCGCCTTGAGATCGCCGCCCGCGCAGAAGGATTTGCCCGCGCCGGTGAGGATCACTGCGTTGATCTCGCCATCGTCATTGGCGCGCCACAGCGCCTCGGCGAATTGATCGCAATCCTCCAGCGAGGCGATGGCGTTGCGGCTCTCGGGACGGTTCAGCGTGATCAGCGCGACGCGGCTGGATTTCTCGTAGGTGACGAAAGACATGAAGGCTCCTGAAACTCGCCCTGCCTTAGACCCGCCGTTCCGCAATTGCTAGTCCGCGCCGACGCCGCGTTGAAGCGCGATGAAGGGCTCGGCCGCCAGAGGCTGCCGCGCGCCCGTCACTTGCAGCGCGCCTTCGCCGTCGCGCTCAATCGTGACGTTGTACGCAAAAGCCTCGCGGCGGAATGTATAGCTTTCCCCATCCGCGCCGACGTTCTCCTCGCCGCCGCGCACCTCGGCCGAAAACGTGCTGGTGCGTGCGTTTTCCGCAAGCTCAACCGGGCGCGCCTCAGCGGCGGCGGCGAAATCGTAAGACGTGTAGATCAGATCGCCGTCGCCATCTTCGTGCAGCACGATGGTGCGCTTGCCGGTGATCGCCATCACGCGCGTGCGCGGCAGCCAGCGGCATTGCACATTCTCTTCCCCGAGGCGCACTTCGGTGAAGGGCGTGGTGTAGGCGGCGGTGGGCGTTTCCATCATGCCGGTGTTGAGCCGGCGGATGGCGCCGGCTTCGGCGCCATTCTGCATCAAGGTGAGATACACGCTGCCGGCCGCGCCTTCCTCGGCGCCCAGCTGATAGGTGGTGCGCTCCACCAGCGCGCCGTCTGGCTTGCTGTAATGCGCCACGCGCGCTTGCCCGCTCTCACGTTCGAACACCAGCACCATGGGCCGGTTGAGCGCGTCGCAGATGAACCACGTCGCCGGCGCTGGCGGCGGTGCGGGCAAGGGCGGCGGCGGCGCGGGCTCGCCGCAGGCGGTGAGCGCGAGAAGGGCGGCGATGAGCGTGAGGCGTGTGAGCATAGGGCAACTTAGCGCGGCGCGAAGCCGATGTCTTGGACCGCCGGCGTCCTCGCCGGCATTGCAAGCGGAACCACCAATGCCGGCGAGGACGCCGGCGGTCCAAATTAGTGCAGCCCAAGCTTCGCGCGCACGGCTTTCGTCAGGCTCATCGCGCTCTTGTCGTAATCGGCCCAAGGGTCGGGCGCGGCGAGGCGCGCTTGCATGTCCTTCAGCTTGAAAAAGTTCGCGGCCGGGATGGTGCGCAATTCGTCCCAGCCCACCGGCACGGCGACGGGCGCGGTGGCGCGCGCGCGGGTGGAATAGGGGGCGATCGCGGTGGCGCCGCGGCCATTGCGCAGATAATCGATGAAGATGCGCCCCTTGCGTTTGGCCTTGGCCATATTGGCCACGAAGCGCTTGGGATCGAGCCCGGCGATCTGCACCGCGAGATCGTGCGCAAAGCCCTTGGCCTCCGCCCAATCGTGGCGGCGCTTCAGATTCAGCACGATGTGAACGCCCTTGCCGCCGGTGATCATGGCGAAAGAGGGCAGGCCCGCGCTGTCGAGCAGCGCCTTGATGTCAAACGCCGCGCGCTTGACCTGCTCGAAACTCAAATCCTCATCGGGATCGAGATCGAACACGAGGCGATCGGGCTTATCGAGTTCGTCGTTACGCGC
>DAOMPU010000084.1:0-5292 GCA_035444925.1 Terricaulis sp.
TCGTGGTCGGCCTTGCCGGCACCGGCGATAGCCTGCGCAATTCGCCGTTCACGCGGCAAAGCCTCGCCGCCATGCTGGAGCGCTTGGGCGTCAACGCCTCCAACGGCAATCTCAACACGCGCAACGTCGCCGCCGTGATGGTGACGGCGAACTTGCCGGCGTTCGCCAGCCAGGGTTCGCGCATCGACGTGACGGTTTCCGCGCTGGGCGATGCGCGCAGCCTTGCAGGCGGGCAATTGCTGGTGACGCCGCTGATGGGCGCGGATCAGCAAGTTTACGCCGTGGCGCAAGGGCCGCTGGCGATCGGCGGCTTCTCGGCGCAAGGCCAATCGGGCTCCTCGGTTTCGCGCGGCGTGCCCACGGCGGGCCGCATCGCTTCGGGCGCGACGGTAGAGCGTGAAATCCCGTTCGACATCGCCGGCGCATCAGAGCTGCGCCTGGCGCTGCGCAATCCCGATTTCACCACCGCGCACCGCATGGCGGAAGCGATCAACGCCAGCGTCGGCGCGGATGCGGCGCGCGCGATAAATCCGGGCACGGTGGCGCTGCGCCGCCCGGCGAGCTTCCCAGGCGACATGGTTTCGCTGGTGGGCCAGATCGAAAATCTGGAAGTGCAAGTGGACGCGCCCGCGCGCATCGTAATCGATGAAAGCTCCGGCATCGTGGTGATGGGCGAGAACGTGCGCGTCTCCACCGTGGCGATCGCGCAGGGCAATCTCACCATCTCGGTGCAGGAAGATCCGTTCGTTTCCCAGCCCGCGCCGTTCTCGCGCGGGGAGACAGTCGTTGTACCGTCAAGCGGCGTCACGGTTGAAGAAGAACCGGGCGGGCTCGTCATGGTGCCGGGCGGCGTGCCGCTGCGCCAGCTGGTGAACGGCTTGAATGCACTCGGCGTCAGCCCGCGCGACATGATCTCGATCCTGCAGGCGCTGAAAGCGGCCGGCGCGATCCAAGCCGAAATCGAGGTGATGTGATGGATGGCCCCGCCCTCGTCCCGCTTCTGGGCGCGCCGCTGCCCACCGCGCGCACGACGCCCGACGCCACGCAGGATGAAATCCGCCGCGTCGCGCAGGAATTTGAATCCGTGTTTCTGGCGGAAATGCTTTCGCCCATGTTCGAGGCGCTCGACACCGAGGGCCTCGGCGGCGGGGGCATCGGCGAACAGATGTTTCGCCCGATGCTGGTGCAGCGCTACGCGGAATCGATCGCCCGCAACGGCGGCGTTGGCGTGGCCGATTACATCATCGCCGAGCTGAACCGCATGCAGGTTGTCGAAACCGCGCCGACGGAGACGCCCGATGGCGCTGCTCGCTGACAGCCCGGCCGATCGGGCGGAGCAATTGCTGCTTGTGACCGAGCGGCTGACTGAACTTGTGATTGAGGAAACACGCCGCATCGATGCGCGCGAGCCGCCGCTGGATGGCGCGCTGGGCGATGAGAAACAGCGCCTAGCTAACGCCTACCGGCTCGAGCTGGCGCGGATTAAGGACGATAAGAGCCTGATCGAAGGCGCGCCCGAGCCGCTTCTGGCGAAGCTGCGCGAGCGCACTTCGCACCTGCAAGAAATGCTCGCCACACACGAAATCGCGCTCTCGGCGGTGAAATTGATCACCGACGGCATGGTGCACGCGCTGGCGGAGGAAGTGGCGCGTCAGCAAGGCGGCGAGGCCCAATATGGCGCCCAGGGCGCCCTCGCCGCGCCTTCAGGCCCCCGCCCCGCTGTGCTGGATCGGCAAGCTTAGGCGCGCGGCGCCTCGGTTAAGCCCCGATCAAGCGATCAATTCGCCTTTCCTGTAATTCATCTTGCCCTGTGCTCTCGGCGCCGTTTTTGTATCGGCGCAGCCAAGGGGGAGAAGTGAAGCACGCGAAGCCTACTCGCGCATGGCGGCCTGTTGCGGCGCCATCCCACCATCAGGGCGCCCCTGCGGGCGTCATGATGGCGTTTGCGTTTAACCTTTGCCTGTTCCTGCTGCCGCTGGCGGCGGCCAGCGCCATCGCCGTGATCAGCCGCGATCATCTTTACGCTTATGAATATAGCGAGGCCGGCGCGCGCGCGGTGAGCAGCCGCGTCGAGCGGATGAACAGCGCGCTGATCCAGCTCGATTTCGACCGGCAACGCCAATGGGACGATCTGGTCGCCATGGAATTGATGGCCGGCGACGTGGCCGCCGCGCGCGGGCTGCTGCTTTCCGCGCCGGGCATGTTGCCAGGGCGCGCCGCGAACCAAGTGCGCCGTGAAGCCGGCGCCAATGGCGATGACGCCGCGATCGAGGCGGCCGCGCTTGAGCTGCTGACGCCCGGCACGCGCTCGCGCTACATCGCCACGGTGCCGCTGCTTTCGCGCCGCGCCGCCAGCGGCGCAACCGAACGCCCGCAAACGCAAGTGGTGGTCGGCGATGAGCGCGACTTTGAATTGATGGCGCGCGCCATGCTGGCCGCGCCCGATAGCGATGCGCTGCAATTCGTGCTGACGGGGTTCGGGCTGGGGCTCGCGGGCGAATTCACGCCGCAGATGGCGCGCGGCGCCGCCTCGCTGCTGGCGGCAAGCCGGCGCGATGATTTTCCGCAGACGTTGAAAAACGAAGCCGACGCCTTCAGCGCGGGCGCGCTGCCGATGGCGGAGTTTCGCGCCGCGGCGATCGCGGGCGCGGGCGCCGGCGATGCGGGCGCTTACGCCAATTCTTCGGCCGCCTTCCGCGAAGCGCTTTCGCCGGATCAGGCGGCGGCGTTCATGGCGACGCTGGCTGAGATCGGCGAAATCGGCGACGCCACCACGATCGGCGCGGCGGCCGCCCTGCTCGCGCATGCGCAGAGCTTTGCGGATTTGCCGCGGCTGAAA
The DNA here is from genome assembly GCA_035444925.1 of Terricaulis sp. Classification (GTDB taxonomy): domain Bacteria; phylum Pseudomonadota; class Alphaproteobacteria; order Caulobacterales; family Aquidulcibacteraceae; genus Vitreimonas. Next base: position 2,840 of record DAOMPU010000084.1, read on the forward strand.
TTGCTGGCCCAAGCAGCCGGCGATCGCGCCGCCGCCGCCGCCAAGCGCCTGCCGCGCGATGGGCAATTGCTGCAAGCCGCGCGCGGCGAGCTGACGATCACACGCGACCTTGCGGGCGCGCTTGCGGGCGCGGCTTTGGCGCTGCTGGCCTTGCTGGCGATGCTGGGTTGGCTGGCGTGGGGCTTCGGCCAGCGCGTGTGGGCGCGCATGAACGACGAAGAATACAGCAGTGAGTTGGTGGACATCAGCTCGAGCAGCTGGCGCCCGCTCTAATCAAGCCTTGAACAACGCCAGCACCGCTTGCGGCTCGACGTTGGCGATCGCGCCGCCGGCGGCCAGCCCCTGCGCGACTTGCAGCGCAACCAGGCGCGCGGCGTCCGCATCGAGATCGGCGTTGGCCGCATGCGCAGCTTCGGCGGCGTTCAAAAAGCCCTGATGCGCTTCAAGCGAACGCGCGGAGGCGAACAATTTGTCCATCGCGCCCTGCAGCTTTTCGAACGAACGCTGCAGCGCCTGATTCAAATCCGCGTCGGTGATCTTGGCCTGCGCGGAAAGCGCCAGCACGTCGCTTTCTTGGGGATCAGCTTTGAGGCGCATGTCAGCGCCCTGCACCACGACGGGAGCCGCGCCCGGCTCTGCGAAGATGGCGATGTCGTCGCCCGCGGCCACGCCGCCGCTGGAGCCGAGGATGGCGCTCAGGCGCTCCTCGTAATTGCGCATCAGCGTCGCTAGATCTTCCTGCGTGCCGCCGCTGCGCGCGAGCGCCTGGGCTTGGGCCAGCATGGATTGGGCTTCGTGCCCGGCGGCGAGCGCCTGATGCACTTGCGAGAGGCCGCTTTTCACGCTTTCACGCGCCGCGCTCCACGAGGCGGCCCCGCCGACTTCGACGCGATCACCGCTGCGGGCGGCCTCGCCATTCGCGGCTTGCGCCTGGCCAGGCGAACGCGTGAGCCGGCTGTCAACGCCAAGCGCGCCCGCGCTGCCAATCGCGCCGGGGACAATGCTGGAAACCATGGCGTGCCGCTCCATTCCGGATCGCGCGCGAGCCGACTCGCGCGGCGCATTTCTATGCCCGGTAGGAAATCGGAGATAAACGTTAATGAAGCGTTAACACTAACGCCTGCGAAACAAATAAATTTACGCTTCGTTTACGAATGCGCTCACGAATTTTGCGCGCGCAGATAGGCGAGCACGGCGCGTGAGTACGCCAGCTGCGTTTCGCTGGGATAGCGCAGCACGGTTTCCGATGTCGAGGGGTCGGTCAGCGTTTGCACGAAGCGCTGGGCGCCGGCGTCGAGGCTGACTTCGAGCTTGGCCGGGGTCAGATCGCGCGGCTGGGGCGCGACGCGCTGCACCAGCTCCGTTTGTTCGACGGGCGTGTTTTCGTTGGACGCCTTTTCAGGCGTATCGAGCGGCTTGAAGTCCTGCGCCGCTTTCGGGGGGGCGATGGAATCCATGGCTCATGCTCTCGGGGATTGGCGGGGAGCCGGATGGCCCCCCGCCTTTTTCCGTTCCGATTAGCGGAAGAACGACAGCACGATCGACGGAGCCGAGTTGGCGATCGAAAGGGCTTGCGCGCCAAGCTGCTGCTTCACTTGCAGCGCTTGCAGGCGGGCCGATTCCTTCGCCAGGTCGGCATCGACCAGGTTGCCGATACCAGCTTCGATCGAATCCGACAGCTTGCCGAGGAAGGTCTTTTGGACCGTCAGCGCCTTGGACTGGGCGCCCATGCTGGCCAGATCGCGGTTCAGGTTGACCATCGCGGCGTCGATCGCCGTCACCGCGGCGGCGGCGCCGTCGGCGGTGGAGATGTCGAGCGCGGCGGTCAATTGCTCAAGGGCTTGGCCCGCGGCGCCGAGCGTGAAGTTGAAGCCCTGCACCGTCAGCACGTTGGTGCCCGTGCCCGGAGCGACCGCTTCCGTCATCACCGTGCCAGTAGCGCCAGCGCCGAATTCGCCGCTGTCGTCAGCCACGTCGCCGTCTTCGTAATAGGTGACGGTGAACTCTTCATTCGAGTGCAGCGAGATCGTGCCCGCTTCCGCATCGAACGAGGCGGTGACGCGGCCGTTCGATTGCTCGGCGACCGAGGTCAGGAAGTCGTCGATCGTGTCGGCGCTGCTCAACGTGACGGTCATCGTCTCGGTGATGTTGCCGGTGGTGATCGAGAAGCGCAGTTCCGAGTTGTTGAAGGTCAGGCCGGTGGCGCCTTCGAGGTTGGCGTGCACGGAATAGGGGTTGCTGTCCCCGTCTTCCCACGCGGCGCCGGTCATTTCGTAACGGCCGCCCGAGGAGCCCGCCGCATCCGTGGTCAGCACGGAGAACGCGTTGGAGCCGCCCGTCAGGTTGGTGCCGTTGACGAGGTTCGAACCGTTGAAGGTCGCGGCGTTGGAGATCTGGTCGATCTGGTTGCGCAGCGCGTTGAAGTCGGCTTGCAGCGCGGCGCGCTGGTCGGC
>DAOMPU010000084.1:5392-8628 GCA_035444925.1 Terricaulis sp.
GAAATGATCTGCCCGCGCAGCGTCAGCGGCAATTGGTTTTCCGGCACGCTGCAATCGGAAGAAAGCACGCTCCAGAGCCGGCGGTTGGCGTCCAACGCCTCGGCCACTTGCGCCAGCGAGCCCTGCTCTTCCTTGACGCGCACGAGCGCGGCCGTGACCTGGCCAAAAGCGCGATATTCAAGCTCGCGGGGGGTGTCAGCCTGCGTGGCTGCGCGCTGGTAAGCTTTGATCGACATCCGCCAGTCCCAAGCGCTCCGCCTCATACGTAATGAGCTTCCGGCAGCGCATCAGGGCTCGGTAATATTCGCCAGCCATTACTTCTTTGGAAACGCCAATGCACTCAGAGAGCACGCTGGGGTCTCTGACGGCGCCCATGAATTCGGCAAGGCGCGCGGCGAACTCGGAATAAGCCTGATCCTTGCCCTGCTCATCCAAATACATGAGCATGACCGGGAAATAGATGCGCTTGGCCGGGGTGTCGGCCTCTTCCTGCTGCATGATGTCTTTCTCGCGCAGCACGGAGGCTTTGTTTTGTAGCACCAAGGCGGCGCGGCGATCCCCGTTTTGCACGACGGCGCCATTGACGACGAATTTTTCGCCCGGTCGCAGCGACAGTTTCAGCGGCATGTGGCCCTCGCCTCCCGATTCTGGGAGTCATCAATGTTAAGAGTCGCCGCCGAAGGTTAACGAGGTGTTGCACCGTCCGCCCCACGCTGCTTATTGCTTAAGCGAACCAAGGAAACATCGATGCGCTTTGACGGCACCCAAGACTATGTCGCTACGGAAGACCTGAAGGTCGCGGTAAACGCCGCGATCACGCTGGAGCGCCCGCTGCTGGTGAAGGGCGAGCCCGGCACCGGCAAAACCATGCTGGCGATCGAAGTGGCCAAGGCGCTCGGCGTGCCGCTGATCGAGTGGCACATCAAGTCCACCACCAAGGCGGTGCAAGGGCTCTACGAGTACGATGCGGTGATGCGCCTGCGCGACAGCCAGCTGGGCGATGAACGCGCCAGCGACATCGGCAATTACATCAAGCGCGGCAAACTCTGGGAAGCGTTCGAAAGCGAAACGCGCCCTATTCTGCTGATCGATGAGATCGACAAGGCCGACATCGAATTCCCGAACGACCTGCTGCAAGAGCTCGATCGGATGGAATTCTACGTCTATGAGCTCGATCGCACGATCAAGGCCAAACAGCGCCCGATCATCATCATCACCTCGAACAACGAGAAGGAATTGCCGGACGCCTTCCTGCGCCGCTGCTTCTTCCACTACATCCGCTTCCCCGATGAAGAGACGATGCGCGCCATCGTCGAGAGCCATTATCCGGGCGTGAAGACGCGCCTCGTGAACGAAGCGCTGAAAATCTTCTACGACATCCGCAAGGCGCCCGGCCTCAAGAAGAAGCCGAGCACGAGCGAGCTGATCGATTGGCTGAAGCTGCTGCTGACCGACGACATCGATCCCGAAACCCTGAAGCAGCGCGATCCATCGAAGCTGATCCCGCCCATGGCCGGCGCGCTGCTGAAAAACGAAGCGGACGTGCAGCTGTTCGAGCGCCTCGCCTTCCTGGCGCGGCGCGAACAGCGCGGCGGGCAATAGCGGGCGCGCGCCATGGCCGATCTCTTCTTCGCCGCCTCAGCGGCCGCGCGCGGCGGCGAGACGTTCGTGCGCTTCATGGGCCTTACCGTTTCGGACAATATGTTCTGGACGGTGCTGTCGATCGTGGTCGGCGCGGCGATCTCGATCTACACCTCGCTCGTGTTCAATCGCTATTCGCGCTACAGCGAGATCGTGCGTGAGCTGGCGCGGCTGATCGATCACAAGGAAATTCGCGCTTCGTCCCCCCGGGGCTTGCGCCTCACCCACGCCAAGGCGATCGATTTCTGGCGCGCGGTGGAGCGCATCCAATGGGAGCTTGAAGCCGACGGGCACAAGAAAGCCTCCGTGCTGGCCGCACGCCTGCGCAGCTTCGCCTATGTGAACGCCGCATCGCTGGAAAAGCTGCTCAACGATCAAGAGCTCAGCAAATTGCAGAGCGCTGAGTTTTCCTATTATCAGCAGCAATTCGACAAAGTCTGGGAAGATAAAGCTCTCGGCAAAACCGCGATCGACATGCGCCCCAGCACGCGCGCCGCCTTCAGCCTGCTGCCCCACCCCGTCCGCCCCAAACGCGCCGTGGACGCCTCGATCAACGCGGAGCTTTTGCCGTAGAGGCGCCGCTTTTGGCTTTCAGGTTTACGCCATGTCGCTTTCGCGCCGCGCCGCCTTGAGTTTTCTCGCCGCTGCTTTCGCCCTGCCCGCGCGCGCGGAGGGGGGCGCGATTTATTGGCCCGTCGCCACCGATCATCCGCGCTGGGATGTGATTTCGGCGCAGCCTTCTTGCGTCAATCTACGCTGCTTTTCGGCGCCGCGGCCGGTTTCGCAGCTGGAGAACCCGCGCCGCCATCATGCGGGCGTCGATCTGTTCGCGCACGCGGGCGATGCGGTGATCGCCATCGAGGCTGGGCGCGTGATCGATTTCTACCCCTTCCTGCGCGCGCGCACCGGGGAGATGAGCCACGCGCTGTTGATCGCGCATGCGGGGTACGTGGCCAATTATGGCGAGGTGCGCGATCCCCCGCTCGTCAGCGTCGGTGATGAGGTGGCGGCGGGCCAGCGCATCGCGCGCATCAGCGACACCGCGCAGCTGCATTTTGAAACCTACGCGCCCGGCTCGGCGCGCAACCGATCCTGGCCGCACGGCGCGCCGCAGCCAGCGGGCGTGATCGACCCAACCGAGCGCTTGCGCGATTTGGCGCAGCGCGGGACGCGGGTTTTGCCGTAACGGCGCCTAGCGCGAATGCCATCAGGGGCGTACCCTGCCCCCGTGTTTCAACGCTTCTTCACCGAATTGCGCGCCGCGCGCGTGCCTGTGACGCTCAAGGAATATCTGGTGCTGGTCGAGGCGCTGGATAAAGAGGCGATCGATCTTTCGGTGGAGGATTTCTACTACCTCTCGCGCACCGCCCTGGTGAAGGACGAGCGCCACCTCGATAAGTTTGATCGCGTGTTCGGCGCCGTGTTCAAGGGACTTGAAAACACCGGCGAGGCGGTGAACGCCGCCATCCCCGAAGATTGGCTGAAAGCGCTGACGCAAAAATTCCTGACCGACGAAGAAAAGGCGCAGATCGAAGCGCTGGGCGGCTGGGACAAATTGATGGAGACGCTGAAACAGCGGCTCGAAGAGCAGAAGA
>DAOMPU010000085.1:0-8627 GCA_035444925.1 Terricaulis sp.
CGTGCCGGACGCGGACGCACTCTGGGCGCTGAACCGCCAACCCTCGGTGATGTTCGTGGACCGCGAGGGCGAAATCCTTGGCGTGCGCGGGCCCTATTATGCGCGCCGCGCGCGGCTTGCGGAAATTCCCGCACACGTGCCGCAAGCGTTCCTCGCCATCGAGGACCGGCGCTTCTACGAGCACGAAGGCGTGGACCGCATGGCGGTGCTGCGCGCGCTGTTCGCCAATCTGCGCGCCGGCGGCACGGTGCAAGGCGGCTCGACCATCTCCCAGCAGCTGGCGCGCAACCTCTTCCTAACGCCGCGCCAAACCATCAACCGCAAACTGCGCGAGATGGTGCTGGCCTCACGCATTGAGCGGCGGCTGACGAAAGACGAAATCCTCGAACTCTACCTCAACCGCGTCTATCTCGGCGATCAGGCCTACGGCATCGACGCCGCCGCGCGCCGCTTCTTCGGCAAACCCGCCACCGAGCTCACGCTCGCGGAAGCGGCCATGCTGGCGGGGCTGCCCAAGGCGCCTTCACGCTCTGCGCCCACCGAGAGCTTCGAACGCGCCACCGCGCGCCAGCACGTCGTGCTCGATGCGATGGTGGAGGCCGGTTACATCACGCCCGAGCAGCGCGACGAAGCCCGCGCCGAAGAGATCAACGTGGTGGAGCGCCCGAACGTGGAGCGCACCATGGGCTATGCGTTCGATCTCGCGGTCGAGCAGGCGCGCGCGCTGATCGGGCGCACCTCGCCCGATCTCGTCATTCAGATGACCATCGATTCCGCCTTGCAGACCGCCGCGGCGGATTCCATTCGCCGCCGCCTCGGCAATCGCGCGTTCGGGCGCCGGCCGCTGCAGGCGGCCTACGTCGCGCTCGATCGCGATGGCGGCGTGCGTGCGCTGATCGGCGGCACCGATTACGGCACCTCGAAATTCAATCGCGCCACCCAAGCGCGCCGCCAGCCGGGCTCGACATTCAAAACCTTCGTCTATGCCGCCGCGCTTGAGTACGGGCTCGATACGGAGGACGTGCGCTATGACGAAGAGGTCGTCATCGATAATTGGCGCCCGCGCAATTATGACGACGGCTTCCGCGGCGCGGTGACGCTGCGCACCGCCTTCGCGCAATCGATCAACACCGTGGCCGCCAGCGTCGGCTATGAGATCGGTCCCCAGCGCGTGGCGGACGTGGCGCGCCGGCTCGGCATTTCCAACATGCCTGGGCGCAATGAATTTACCCCGCCCTCGATCTCGCTCGGCTCGATCGAATCCACGTTGTGGGAAATGACCTCCGCCTTCGGCACATTCATGGCCGAAGGCCATCGCCTCGATCCGCACATCGTCGCCGCCGTCACCAATTCCGCGGGCGAAGAGCTTTATCGCCGCCCGCCCTATGAAGGCCCGGTGGTGATCGATCCCGAGATCGTCAATCGCATGAATTCGATGATGGGCGCGGTCGTCATTCGCGGCACCGGCACGGGCGCGCGCCTCGATGGGCGTGATGTGGCCGGCAAAACCGGCACCAGCTCCGATTGGCGCGACGCCTGGTTCATCGGCTACACGGCCGATTATGTGGCCGGCGTCTGGGTCGGCCACGATGATTTCACGTCGATGGGGCGCACCACCGGCGGCACGCTGCCGGCGACGATCTGGAACGACACGATGCGCGTGGCCCATCGCGGCGTGGAGAACCATCCGCTGCCCGGCTACGCGCAGCCCGCCCGTAGCCCGCGCGCGGTGGAGATGGCCACCTTCTTCGATGACCTCGCCTCCGCCTTCGGCGACGATGCGAACGAAGATTTGGGCGATCGCCTCTCAGACATCTTCAATTAGCGGCCATGGCGCTGGGGCCGGTTCTTGCGCAAGCCAGCGCGCTTCGCCTTTCCATGGGCGTGGCGATGCTGTTCGACGGCGTGGACCTCACGCTGCATAAGGGCGAGCGCGCGGCGCTCGTCGGCGCCAATGGCGCGGGCAAATCCACCTTGATGCGCATCCTGGCCGGCGCGATGGAGCCCGATGGCGGCGAGATCGCGCTCGCCAGCGGGGCCACCCTCGCCTACGCAGCGCAAGAACCGGACTTTGGCGATGCGCAAACGCTGCGCGATTACGTGCGCCGCGCCTCCGCGCGCGCGGGTGCGGAAGCTGCTGCTTACGAAGCAGACGCCGCGCTGGATGCTTTCAGCCTCGATCCCGAACGCGCGCCCTCGGGCCTCTCGGGCGGGGAAGCACGCCGCGCGGGGCTGGCGCGCGCGTTCGCCTCGGATGCGGACGTGCTGCTGCTGGACGAGCCCACAAACCATCTGGACATCGACGCGATCGAAGCCTTGGAAGCGCGCCTCGCGGGCTTTCGCGGCGCGTGCCTAATCGTCAGCCACGATCGGCGCTTCTTGGAGCGCGTAACCAACACCACGTTCTGGCTACGCCAGCGCGCAGTGCTGAAGCTGCCGCGCGGCTTTTCCGCATTCGATGATTGGGCCGAGCGGGTCGAGCAGGAAGAGCAGCGCACGCTGGCGCGCCTGGAGACGCACCTCAAGGCCGAGGAGCATTGGCTGCAGCGCGGCGTCACCGCCCGCCGCTCGCGCAATGAAGGCCGCCGCGCGCGCCTGATGGCGATGCGCGCCGAACGCCGCGAGCGCGCGGGCGCCGCGCATGCGCCAAGGGCTGCGCTCGCCGCCGATAAAGGCAATGAAAGCGCCAAGCTGGTGATCGAAGCCAAGGGGCTCAGCAAAGCCTATGGCGATCGCACGCTGATCGATAATTTCTCGCTGCGCGTGATGCGCGGCGATCGCATCGGCCTCGTCGGCCCCAATGGCGCGGGCAAAACCACCTTGCTTGAGCTGCTGCTGCAGCGGCGCGAGCCGGATGCCGGCAATGTGCGCCACGGCGCGCAGCTGGAGATCGCTTACGTCGATCAGGCGCGCGGCCTGCTCAATCCCAACGACACGATCTGGGAAGCGCTCGCGCCCATGGGCGGGGATCAAGTGATCGTGCACGGGCGCCCGCGCCATGTGGCGGCTTACGCGCGCGATTTTTTATTCGGCCCGGAAACGCTGCGCCAGCCCGTCAGCGCGCTTTCGGGCGGGGAGCGCAATCGCCTCGCGCTCGCTGTTGCGCTGGCCAAGCCCGCGAATCTCTTGGTGCTCGATGAACCCACCAACGATCTCGATATGGATTCGCTCGATGCGCTGGAGGAAATGCTGGCCGGCTATGACGGCACGGTGATCCTCGTCAGCCACGATCGGGCGTTCCTTGATGGCGTCGCCACCCAGATCGTCGGCCCGATCGGCAAAGGCCGCTGGGTCGAGAGCCCGGGCGGCTGGGCCGATTTCGAGCGCGCCTACCCGCGCGGCGAAGCGCCCAAGCCCGCCTCCGCCGCCCCGCGTCCCACGCCCGCCGCCGCGCCGCGCAAGCAAAGCAAGCTGAGCTACAAGGATGAACGCCGCGCCGGCGAGCTCGACGCCCTGATGCCGCGCCTGCAGGCCGAGATCGCCGCGCTTGAAGCCAAGCTGGCGGACGCCGAAGCCTTCGCCCGCGATCCGGCCGGCTTCGCCAAAACCGCCGACCGCATCGCTGCGGCGCGCGCGGAGCTGGAAGCCGCCGAAGCCGAATGGCTCGAGATCGAGCTGAAGCGCGAGGCGCTGGCTGCGGAAGAGTAAACGTGCGTTAACCAGGCGCCCGCACGCGCGTGCAACTTTTATTTACGAGCGTAAATGTATTCTCCGCCCGATTTCATCCTGGGCGCCCCGAAACATGACCCAAATCCGGTTTTCGAAGCTGATCGACCTCGCGCAGGCCGGCAGCAGCGAGCAGCGGCGCGAACTGCTGCGCGAAGTAACGGACCTGTTTTTCGAAACCTCGGGCGCGCGCTCCGCCCGCGAATCCGCGCTGTTTGACGAAGTGCTCCAGCTGGTCGCGGCTGAAATGCAGGAAGGCGTGCTGGCCGAGCTTGCCGAAACCTTCGCCGACGCCAAGGACGCCCCGCTCGGCCTGCTGCGTGATCTAGCCAACCACGCCTACGCCGTCGCCGCCCCGGTGCTGCAGCGCAGCCCGCTGCTGGATGATCAGGCCCTGCTCGATGTCGTGAACTATCAAAGTCAGGAGCACATCAAGGCCGTCGCCGCCCGCGCCAAGGTGAGCGAGGCGGTCTCCGCCGCGATCGTGCGCTTCGGCGATGATCACGCGGTCGATACGCTGGTGCGCAACGAAGGCGCCAGCATTTCGCGCGCCAGCATGGAAACCGTGGTGGACCGCGCGCGCGCCAACGCCATGCTGCACGCGGGCGTGGTGCGCCGGCGCGACATCCCGATCGATCTGCTGAACGAAATGTACTTCGTGGTTGAGGCCGGGCTGCGCGATCAAATTCTGAAGCGCAACGCCAGCGTCGATCCCGCCACGCTCGACGCCGCGCTTTCACGCACCCGCGAGCGTATGCGCCAATCGGCGACCGACATGAGCGCCGAAACCCGCAACGCCATCCACTTTATCAATCAGAAGAAAAACGCTGGGGAGCTGAACGCCCGCCTCTTGGTTTCGCTCTATCGCGAATCCAAGCTGATGCACTTCCTGTGCGGCCTCGCGGAGATCACCGGCATCGACCGCGACACCGCGACCGACCTGATCGAGCGCAAGGACATGGATGGCCTGGCCATGGTGTGCCGCGCCGCCAATATCGAGCGCCCGCTGTTCGTCACGCTCGCTGTGCTCGCGTGCGGGGGCGATGACGCGATGACCCGCGCGGAAGAATTCGGCAAGATGTACAACCAAGTGCCGCTGGAAGCGGCCCAGCGCGCCATGCGCTTCTTCAAAGTGCGCAAGAGCGCGGAAGCGGCTTAAGCGGAGCGCGAGGCCCCCGCCTCGCATGCGCGCCAGGGGGCGCGCGCTCCAACGTTCAAGCCACGCGCTCCTTCGTGTCGGTGAAGCGCACTTTCGGGTTCTTTTCCTGCACGTAGCCGATTTCCCACGCGCTCTTACCGAGGAACACCGGCGCCTCGTCCACATCCGTCGCCATCTGCGATTTTGACTTATCGACGAACGCCTCAAGATCAGCGCGCGCTTCGGCGCTGACCCAGCGCGCGGCCTGATAGGGCGAAGGCTCGAAAATCACTTCAAGTCCGTACTCGGCCTTCATCCGCTCATCGAGCACTTCAAACTGCAGCTGGCCTACGGCGCCAACCACGAGATCGCCGCCCGTCACCGGCTTGAACACCTGCGTCACGCCCTCTTCGCCGAGCGATTCAAGCGCCTTGCGCAAATGCTTCTGCTTCAGCGGATCCTTCACGCGCACGCGCTTCAGGATTTCCGGCGCGAAGTTCGGAATGCCGCGGAAAGTGATGTCGCCGGTTTGCGAAAGGCTGTCGCCCACGCGCAGGCCGCCATGATTGGGAATGCCGATCACATCGCCTGGAAACGCCTCGTCGGCGATCTCGCGCTCCTGGGCCATGAACATCATCGGATTGTGCACGTTGATCGGCTTGCCCGCGCCGGTCTTCAGCGTCATGCCGCGCTGGAAGCGGCCGGAGCAGACGCGGAAAAAGCCCACGCGGTCGCGGTGCTTGGGGTCCATGTTGGCTTGGATTTTGAAGATGAAGCCGGTGACTTCATTATGCGAGGGCGCGATCATGGTTTCCCCGCCCTTGGCGGTGGCCGGCAGTGGCTTGGGGCTCGGCGCGTTCGCGCCCAAGCCCGCCAGCAGTTCCAGCACACCGAAGCGGCGCAGCGCCGAGCCGAAATAAACCGGCGTCAAATGCCCTTCGCGGAACGCTTTGAGATCAAACTTCGGCAGGCCTTCGCGCGCCAGCTCGGAAGTTTCTTCCAACTCCGCCCGCACGTCATCGCTGACGCCCAGCAGGAAATCATTGCCGCCGCGCTTCTGCCGCTCCTGGCTGGAGAAGCCTTCCTCACCCGCTTCGAGCCGCTTGAACGGCACGAACTCATCGCTGGTGAGATCAAGCATGCCGGCGAAGCGCTGGCCCGATGCGGCGGGCCAATACATCGGCGCGGTATCCATCGCCAGCTTGGAGTGGATTTCATCCAGCAGCGCGAACGGATCCTGCGCTTCGCGGTCCATCTTGTTGATGAAGGTGGTGATCGGAATGTCGCGCAGGCGGCACACTTCAAACAGCTTCAGCGTCTGCGGCTCGATGCCCTTGGCGGCGTCCAGCACCATGATGGCGGAATCCGCCGCCGTCAGCGTGCGGTAGGTATCTTCGGAGAAGTCTTCGTGGCCGGGCGTATCGAGCAGATTGAACACATCGCCGCCGTGCTCGAACATCATCACCGAGGATGAGACCGAAATCCCGCGCTCGCGTTCGATCTTCATCCAATCCGAGCGCGTGCGCCGGTTCTGCCCTCGCGCCGCCACCGCGCCGGCCATGTGGATCGCCCCGCCCGCCAGCAGCAGCGATTCCGTCAGCGTGGTTTTGCCGGCGTCGGGGTGCGAGATGATCGCAAAGGTGCGGCGGCGCGCGGCTTCGGTGGCGGGATCGGCGGACATTTTGGCTTTCGTGGTGAAGCGGGGCGTTTATCCGCCGCCGGACCGGCAGGCAAGGCCGCGCCCTAACCCACCCTGCTATCGACAGGCTCTTCGAGGAAATGCCGCCCGTTCTTGTCCTCGATTTCGATCAGCCAGAGGTCTGGATCATTGCTGGCGCGCTTGCGGGCCGCCTCGTCCACCGCGCGTTCGTCATCGCCCAGCGCGCCCGCTGATAGATCGAGCCAGATCCGCTCGCCCTCGCCGTTGCGGGCTGGCGCATAGAGCCGGGCGCGGCCATCCAGGCTCGCCACCTTCACCAGCACCGCGCCCGCGTCTGAATCGCCCCGGCGCACCACGCCGGCGAACGCCCCGCCGATCGCCGCGCGGCGGATCAGGGCGCTGGCCCAGAAATCAGTCTTCAGTTCAGGCATCGTTCACCGGAAGTTAGCGCGGCAAGCTTAACCCTTGGCGCGCCGATGCGCCTCCTCTTCTTCACCGCCGCCGCAGCCTTCGCGCTTACGGCCCCCGCCGCGGCCGATCCGCCGGGCGCGCAGGCCGTGCTGGTGGAGCGGCTCGGCCTCATGCAACTCGACGATCGCTGCCGCCTGCTTGAGCCCGGCCCGCGCGCGGCGCTGGAAGCGGGCGCGGCCCAGGCGCGCGGCGCGCTGCTGCGCGCGGGCTGGACGCATGCGCGCCTTGGCGAGTTGGAAGCGGCCGTCGATGGCGCGGCGCGGAGCCGCGCCTGCGCCGATCCGCGCACGCAATCGGCCGTCGCCGACGCACGCGAGGCCTACGATCAATGGGCGCGCACCAGCGTGATGGAATTTCCCGGCTGGTCGCGCGCCTGGGTGGCGCGCCGCACCACGGGGCCGAACGGCTGGCGCCTCAGCCAGACGATCGATTCCAACGCCAGTTTCGGCGTGCGCGACATCAACGGCGCCCAGGCGCTCTCGCTCGTGCTCAACCAGACCAGCGCCACCGGCGCGCGCCTCATCCTGCGCGATCCGCGCCGCGGCCATGCGCAAGCGCTCGATCTGACGCGCCGCGTCGCGTATGGACTTGAGGCCGGCGCGCCCGCCACGGGCTCACGCACCCGCACCTTCCCAAGCACGCTGCGCACCGAGCGCCGCCCTGGCGCGCGCACAACGCAAACCGTGTTCACGTTTCCCAACGCCGCGTTCGAAGCCATGCTGGCGCTCGATCCGCGCGAAACCGTCGTGATCGAAGTGTTGGGCGCGCGCACCACGCAGCGGCTTTTGGTGGAAGTCGGCGATATCGCGCCCGCACGCGCGTTTTTGACGCTACGCGCCGAGTAGAACTGGTAAGCGCACGCGCACCAAGGCGCCCCCGCCCGGCGCATCGTGGAAGCTCAGCGCCCCGCCATGCAGCGCCGCCAACGCACGCACCAGCGAAAGCCCCAGCCCCGCGCCTTCGATCCGCTCAACGCCCGCGCCGCGCTCAAACGCTTGGCCCAGCCGCTCGCGCTCCGCCTCGGGGATGCCGGGGCCGTTATCGATCGTATCGAGCAGCAGCGCGCCCTCTTCCGCCGCCGCCGCGATGATCACGCGGCCTCCCTCCGGCGTGAATTTCAGCGCGTTGCCCAGCGTGTTGATCAGGATGCGGCGCAGCGCGCGCGGATCGGCGCTCACGTTCAGCGGCGCCTCGGGCGTCGTCATGCCCAGCGCAATCTGCTTCTTCGCCGCCGCGTCCGCGGAGAGGCGCACCACCTCCTCCACGATCGCGCGCGCATCGAATTGCTCGCGCTCGATCTCGTAGCGGCCAGCGTCCATCTTGGAGAGATCGAGCAGATCGTTGACCAGCCCCAGCAGATGCCCGCCGCTTTTGCGGATGAGGCCCGCGTACTCGACGTAACGCTCGCTCACCGGGCCGAAGATTTGCCGCTCGATCATTTCCGAGAAGCCGAGGATGTGGGTCAGCGGCGTGCGCAGCTCGTGGCTGACTTCGGCGATCCGCTCGCCCATCGCAGGCGCCGCTTTCGGCCGGGCTTGCGCCAGCGCCATCAAAGCCGCCGCCAGCGCCAGCGCCGCCGCCGCCGCCATCTCTGGAAAGGCCCCCAGCGCCGGCGCCGGCGCCAAAGTGGCCAGCCCCGCCGCCGCTGCATACGCGAGCACCGCCACGGCGCCGGCGCCCGCCGTCCAAGGC
>DAOMPU010000086.1:0-8526 GCA_035444925.1 Terricaulis sp.
GCTTTTGCCGGCGACGAAGCGGCCCGGGTTCCTCATTTAACGGGGGTCAACCTTAGTTAACCCCGGCCGGCTTAGATGAGCGGCTGACGAAGGAATGGTGCATGCGGGGCGCACTCGCTGTTTTGACTTTGGCGGCGTGCCTGACGCCCGCCGCGGCGCTGGCGCAGGAGGCGCCGGGTGAGCCCACGCCTGCGTACGCCGATGCTGATGGCGCGCCGACCCACTCCGAAAACGTCGATCCATGGGAAGGCTTCAACCGCACCATGTTCGCCACGCATGAAGCGGTGGATCAAGCGGTGCTTGAGCCGGTGGCGCGCGGCTATCGCGCAGTGACGCCCGAGCCTGTGCGCAACAGCGTTCGCTCATTTTTGCGCAATCTGCGCAGCCCCGTGATCCTGGCGAACGATCTGCTGCAAGGCGAATTTGGCCGCGCGGGCCGCACCATGGTGCGCTTTGGACTGAATTCGACCGTTGGTTTTCTCGGCCTGTTCGATCCCGCCACCGGGCTTGGCATTGAAGGCCATGACGAAGATTTCGGGCAGACGCTCGCGGTGTGGGGCGTGGATTCAGGCCCCTATCTGTTCATCCCGTTGTTTGGGCCGACGACCGTACGCGACGGCGGCGGGCGCATCGTCGATAACGCGTTCGATCCGTTCAATTACGCGCAATTCGAAAACGCCGACACGTTTCGCATCGCGCGCGGCGCGGTGACGGGAATCTCGGCGCGCGAATCCGTGCTGGACGCGGTGGACGGCATCCGCCGCGATTCCATGGATCCGTACGCCTCGATCCGCACATCCTACTTATTGTTAAGGCAAAGCGCCGTCCAAAACGGTCGCGCCAATGTCCACGATTTGCCGGATTTCGAGGACACATACGATCTGCTTGAGGATGAGGGAAATACTGGGGAATCCAACACTGGGGAATCCGCGCAACACCCGGATCAAAACGTCGATCCGGCCGTTGAACAGGGCTTGGAGCCCGATGCGCCGGAACCCACATCCCCCGCTCAACCAGGAGGAATGCCGTGACCCGTTCTTTGACCCGCGCCGCTGTTCTCGCCGGCATGATGGGTCTTGGCGTGTTCGCCGCCGCGCCCGCCGCTTACGCGCAGCGCAACAACGAAGCGGAAGCTTACGTCCAAGCCAACGCCACCGAGGCGCTGGCCACTCTGGCCAACCGCAATGTGAGCCCGTCGCAGCGCCAGCAGACCTTCAACCAGCTTATCCAGCGCTTCGCCGACATGCCACGCATCGCCGGCTTCGTGCTGGGCCGCTACGCCGCGCAGCTGCGCAATGACGCGGCGCTGCGCCAGGAATGGACGCAGGCGTTCGAAGCCTATTCGATCGCCGTTTATGAACTGCGCCTCGGCGCGTTCGACGGCTCGACCGTGCGCGTGACCGGCTCCACCAGCCGCAGCGCCGACGATGTGATCGTGCAAAGTGAAATGGTGCCGCGCGCCGGCGGGCGCGCGCAGCCGGTGCAATGGCGCCTGATCCGCCGGGGCGGCGTGTGGAAGGTCAACGACGTGTCGGTGATCCTGGAAGGCAACCAGATTTGGCTCGCGCAGCAGCAACAGGGCGAGTTTCTCTCCCGGCTTGACCGCAACAACGGCGACGTGCGCGATCTGACCAACGATATCCGCCAGCGCACCGTCTCGATCCGCGAGCGGGTCGCCTCGCGCAACGCGTGATTTCTCCTCCGCACGAAAGCTGGAGAAAATCTGAGCCGCCGGTTTCGCCGGCGGCTCTTTTCTTTGCTTACGCCGCGCCGACGGCTTGCGAGACGTGGTCAAAGCCTTCGGCCGCCAACAACCCGTCGAGCTCATCGGCGATCTGCGCCGGCAGGCTCGGCCCCTGAAAAATCAGCGCCGAATAAAGCTGCACCGCGCTGGCGCCGGCTTTGATTTTGGCCAAAGCCGTCACGCCATTCTCCACCCCGCCCGCGCCGATCAGCGGCATGCGCCCGGCAAGCGCTTGCGCGAACAGGCGCAGTACATGCGTGGAAATCTGGAACAGCGGCTGGCCGGAAAGGCCGCCCGCCTCTTCGCGATTGTCCGAAGTGAGATGCAAAGGGCGCTGCAGCGTGGTGTTGGAAACGATCAGCGCGTCCAGCCGATGCGCCAGCGCGATCTCGGCGATGTCGCCGATGGCGGCCTCATCGAGATCGGGCGCGACTTTGAGGAAAAGCGGGCGGGCCCCGTGCGCCGCACTCAACAACGCGCGCGCTTCGTTCAGCCGCCCGAGCAAATCCTCCAACGCCCCGCGCTCCTGCAAGCCGCGCAAGCCCGGCGTGTTTGGCGAGGAGATGTTGGCGGTGATGTAGCTCGCGTGCGCCCAGACTTGGCCCATGCCGCGCACATAATCGCCGGCGCGATCTTCGCTTTCTTTATTGGCGCCCACATTGGCGCCCACCACGCCCTTTTTGCCCGCGCGCGCGGCGAGCCGATTGGCGTACGCCTCCAAGCCTTCATTGTTGAAGCCGAGCCGGTTGATCACAGCGCGATCTTCGCTCAGCCGGAAGATGCGGGGCTTGGGATTGCCCGCCTGCGCCAGCGGAGTGACCGTCCCACACTCGGCGAAGCCAAAGCCGGAAGCGAGCAGAGCGTCCGGCGCCTGCGCGTTTTTATCGAAGCCCGCCGCCATGCCGATCGGGTTCGGCAGATCGAGCCCAGCCAAGCTGGTGCGCAGGCGCGGGAAGCGATCGGCGCGCGCGCGCGGCCCCAGCCCTGCCCGCAGGCCGAGCAGCGCGGCGTGATGGGCCGTTTCCGGATCCAGCAGGCGCAGCGCGCGGGTGGCGAGATCGTGCACGAAGCTCACGTGCGGTGCGTTGGCCGATTCGATATGCGCTGTCGCGCCTTTGCCGGCCAAAACGGATAAATTTCCTATAAATGGGTTGATAGTCCTTATCTGCGGGCGTATAAGACCGCGCCATGAACCACGGCCAGATTTGGCGCGCGATTGATGCGCTGGCGGCGCGGCGGGGGCTTTCGGCCTCGGGCCTGGCGCGCGCGGCCGGGCTCGACCCCACCACGTTCAACAAATCCAAGCGCCAGGCGCCGGACGGCAAGCCGCGCTGGCCCTCCACCGAAAGCCTGACCCGCGCGCTCGCCGCGGCGGAGACGAACTGGGACGAATTCGCCGCTTTGATCGCCGGGCGCGAGGGCGCGGGTCGCGCGATCCCGATCGTGGGCATGGCGCGCGCCGGCGCGGACGGCTTTTTCGACGATGCGGGCTTTCCAATCGGCGCGGATGAGACCGTGCGCTTCCCCGATCTGGGCGAAGACCGCGTCTATGCGCTGGAGATCGCGGGCGATTCCATGGAGCCGATGTATCGCGCCGGCGACGTCGTAATCGTGCAGCCGGGCGCGGCGGTGCGGCGCGGCGACCGCGTCGTCGTGCGCACGCGCGCGGGCGAGGTGCTGGCGAAACTGCTGGGCCGCCGCAACGAGCAGACGATCGAGCTGCTCTCGCTCAACCCCGCGCATAAGCCGCGCGAATTGGCGACGGCGGAAGTGGATTGGATCGCGCGGATCGTGTGGGCGAGCCAGTAGCTAAATCTGGTCGGGCCAGCTCTGCGCGGCATGAAGAAGCGCGGCGATCTCAACCACGCCCGCGCGTACGCGATAGGCGATGATGAAGCGCGTGCGTGGCACGCTGAGTTCGCGCGTGCCTTCAATACGGCCAATACGCCCTAATTCTGGGAAACGCCCCAACCGCCGAAGCGCTACACGTACGCGCGCCTCGGCAGCCTCAGCGGCGCGCAGATTGCGCTCGGCGATCCATTCGATCTGACGCCCGAATTCAGCAAGAAACCGCGGCGTGAGCCGCACTTCCGCACTTTTGCGCTCAGCCATGCTTGGCGCGGACGGCCGCCATGAACGCGTCCATCTCAAGTTCGTACGCTTCAAGGGTCATCGTTTGGCCCGCATCGAGCTCCGCGAGGCCCGCTTCAATCTCGCGACGCTCGGCGGCCTCGACATCAAGACGCGCCTGCACCGCGGCGGCTGCGACCTGCTCGGGTGTGCGCCCCTCGCGTGCGGCAAGCTCAGCAAGCCGTTTCGCGTCAGCGTCGGGCAACGAAAGCGATATTGTTGACATCCATGCAGCGTAGCACGCGCCCGGCCGCAAACGAAAGCTAGTCTCGATCCGCCTTCCAGGCGGCCAGCAGGCTCGGCCCTGCCGCGCTCAGCACTTCGCCGCGGATTTCGAACGCGGCGAAGGCGGCGGTGGGAAAATGCCCGGCGAGATCGCGCGCCAGGCGCGAGCCGTCATGGGCTTGGCGCACCAGCATGGACACCAACTCGCCGATGCCCGGATTGTGGCCGACGATGACGACGCTTTGCGCTTCGCTTTCGGTGAATGCGTCCCAAAGACTTTCGGGCTCGGCGTGATAGAGCGCCTCGTCATACTCGGTTTCCAGTTTGAAATTGGCGAGGCCGTGCTCGGCGGTTTCGCGCGTGCGCTGGGCGGTGGAGACCAGCGCCAGCGCAGGCTTCAGCCCCGCATCCGCCAACGCCGCGCCCGCCATGGCCGCTTCGCGCCGGCCCCGGCCGGTAAGCCCGCGCGCCTTGTCGCTTTCGGCCTCGTGCGGGCGGACGGCTTTGGCGTGGCGGAAGAGGATCAGGGTGCGCATCGGGCGCACTCTGCCTTGCTTAGAAAAAAGCGCAACGGGCCTGCATCCGTTGACCCCTGCCGTGGCTGCGAAGGGCAAACGCAGGAGCATTGGACATGAAAGTGAAGTGGATCATTCTCAGCATCGCCATCGCCGCCGTGATCGCCGCTTGGAGTGCGGTGGCGGTCGCCTATTTCTTTTTTGAGCCCAGCCGGGCGGTCTGGATCGCGCTGGTGACGGCGGGCGCGCTTTCGCTGGAGGCGCTGCTCTGGGTGGGCGCGGGGGTGCTGGGCTGGAGCTTCCTCGCTGGGCGCCGCGCCATGCTCTCGCGGCTGAAACAGCGCTTCTTCCCAGCAAAGCAGCAACCCAGCGCCGAATAGCGCCGGGTTTGCGCCGGGCGGCGGGATCGTTACATCAGGGTTTCCACTTTGGATTCGCTGATGACCGATCTCGCCACCCTTTCCGCCGCCGCCAAAGCCTGGCCCTTCGAACAAGCGCGCCTGGTGGTGGAGCGGCTGAAAAAGACGCCGAAAAGCGAGGTGATCTTCGAGACCGGCTATGGCCCCTCGGGCTTGCCGCATATCGGCACGTTCGGCGAGGTGGTGCGCACCAGCATGGTGCGCAACGCCTTCCGCGTGCTCACGGACGATAAGATCCCAAGCAAGATCATCTGCGTCTCCGACGACATGGACGGCATGCGCAAGATCCCGGAAAACATCCCCAATCCGGCGCAGCTCGAACCCTATCTGCAGCGCCCGCTTACCGACGTGCCCGATCCGTTCGGCACGCACGAAAGCTTCGCGCATCACAACAACGCGCGCCTGCGCGCCTTCCTCGACAGTTTCGGCTTCGAATACGAATTCAAATCCGCCACCGCGCTCTACAAATCGGGCGCATTCGACGCGGCCCTGCTCAATGCGCTGAAAGCCTATGACGAGATCATGGCGATCATGCTGCCGACGCTCGGCGAAGAGCGCCGGCGCACCTACAGCCCGTTCCTGCCGATCAGCCCGAAAACCGGCCGCGTGCTCTACGTGCCGATGAAGCGCATCGATTCCGAGGCCGGCACGATCACGTTCGACGATGAAGACGGCGAAGAGATCACCCAGAGCGTCACCGGCGGGCGCGTGAAGATGCAATGGAAGCCGGATTTCGGCATGCGCTGGGCCGCGCTCGGCGTGGATTTCGAGATGTTCGGCAAGGATCACCAACCGAACCAGCAGGTCTATGCGCGCATCTGCAAAGCGCTGGGCGCGGAGCCGCCGGTGAATTTCGTCTATGAACTTTTCCTCGATCAGAACGGCGAGAAAATCTCCAAGACCAAGGGCAACGGCATCAGCGTGGAGCAATGGCTGAGCTACGCCGCGCCCGAGAGCCTTTCGCTCTACAATTTCCAGAAGCCGCGCGCGGCCAAGAAGCTCTATTTCGACGTCATCCCCAAGGCGGTGGACGAATACATCACTTATGTCGAAGCCTATCAGGGGCAGAACCAGGCCGAGCGCCTGGAAAATCCGGCTTGGCATATCCACGCCGGAAATCCGCCGAAGGATTTGACGCCGATTTCGTTCGCGCTTTTGATGAACCTTGTCTCCGCCGCCAACGCGGAGACGAAGGAGCAGCTCTGGGCCTTCATCCGCAAATATGCGCCGGGCGCGACGCCGGAAACGCACCCGTTCCTGGATAAGCTCACCGGCTACGCGCTGCGCTATTTCAACGATTTCGTGAAGCCGACCAAGGTTTTCCGCGCCGCGACCGATAAGGAGCGGGCGGCGTTCGAGGATCTGATCAAGCGCCTGGACGCCCTGCCCGCAGACATCACCGACAGCGAAGCGATCCAAAACGAGGTTTACGCCGTGGGCAAGGAGCACGGCTTTGAGCCGCTGCGCGATTGGTTCAAGGCGCTTTACGAAGTGCTGTTCGGCGTCGAGAGCGGCCCGCGCTTTGGCGCGTTCGCCGCGATCTTCGGCGTGCGGGAAACCAGCGCTTTGCTGAAAAAGGGCCTCGCGGGCGAATTGCTGAAAGCGGCTTGACTTTCCGCGCCGGCGCCCAATGTTAGACGCATGCGTCAGAGCGCGACCCTCTTTTCGATTTTTGCCCGCGCCGACCGCGCGGCCGATCGCGCTTAGCCCCTAGCTCGCCCCCACAGCTGAGCTAGGGGCTGCTCACACTCAATTTGAAAGCAAATCCGTGCGCCGGCGGCCCGTGCGCGCGCCAAAGGCATAGCCATGATTAAGAATACCCGCCCGAAAATTACCGTCAGCCGCGATGACCACGAGGAGCTGATCGACCTTGCGCTCAAGGGCCTTGGCCGCGCGCCGGGCGCGGCCTTCCTGTTGCAAGAAATGCAGCGCGCCAAGGTGGTGGATTCCAGCGCGTTGCCGGCCAACGTGCTCTCGATGAACGACAATGTCGCCTTCGAGTACGACGGCGCGAGCTACAAGGATTATCAGCTGGTCTATCCCAATTGCGCCAATTTCGCGGACGGGCGCATCTCTGTGCTGACGCCGGTAGGCGCGGCGCTGATCGGGCTTGGCGAAAACGATGAAATCACCTGGCCGAACGACCGCGGCGGCGAGCATCGGCTGAAACTGACTGCGGTGAGTCGCACCCGCTAATTTCGGTAGCGCACGGCGGTGGCGTTGGCCGTCTGCCGCGCTCCGGGCTCATGGGCCCGGCGCGCTGGCGCTTCAGCGCGCTTGCCCCTCAATTTAGCCCAGCCAAATTGACATGAGCGCTTCGATCAGGTCGATTGGACTTCCGCGATCATTCGATCATCGATCGCCGCCGCGCTTGGGAGCGCGACGGCGCTTATGTTTTGGGGCAGATGGACCACTCGCTGATTTCCAATCTGGTTTTGGCGCTGGTTCTGGCGTTCTTTTTTGGGTTCATCGCCCAGCGCCTGCGCATATCGCCTTTGGTTGGGTATCTGCTGGCGGGCGTGGCGGTGGGCCCCTACACGCCCGGCTTTGTGGGCGATAGCGGCCTCGCCTTCCAGTTCGCCGAGATCGGCGTGATCCTGCTGATGTTCGGGGTGGGCCTCAAATTCTCGCTGGACGATCTCTGGGCGGTGCGCGGCGTGGCGCTGCCAGGGGCCCTGGTGCAGATGACCTCGGCCACGCTGCTAGGCTGGGGCGTGGGCCTGCTGATGGGCATGAGCCACGCCGAGGCGATCATGCTGGGCTTTTCGCTCTCGGTGGCCTCCACCGTGGTGCTGCTGCGCGCGCTGGAGGAGCGCGGCATCGTCAAATCCGAGAACGGGCGCATCACCGTGGGCTGGCTGGTGGTGGAGGACATCGCCATCGTGCTGGCGATCGTGCTGCTGCCGGCGCTGGCCGCGATCGCGCACGGCGAAGCGGCCACGCCCGCGGAATCGATCCGCACCCTGGGGCTGACCATCGGCAAGATTGGCCTGTTCGTGATCTTGATGCTGATCGTGGGCGCGCGGGTGTTCCCGTGGCTGATCGTGCGCATCGCCCACACCAAGTCGCGCGAGTTGCTTTCGCTGGGCACGCTGGCGCTGGCGCTGGGCGTTGCGTACGTGGCCTACGCGTTGTTTGACGCTTCGTTTGCGCTTGGCGCATTCCTGGGCGGTGTGGCGCTCAACGGCTCCAAGTTCACGCATCGCGTCGCCGAGGACAGCCAGCCGCTGCGCGATACGTTCGCGGTGCTGTTTTTCGTCTCCGTCGGCATGCTGTTTGACCCGATGACGTTGGTGCGCCAGCCGCTCGGCGTGCTGGCGGTGGTGGCGATTATTATCGTGGGCAAGGGCCTGGCGGCGCTGGCGATCACTTCGCTCTACAAATTGCCGCTGCGCACCGGCCTGATGATCGCCGTGGCGCTGGCGCAGGTGGGCGAGTTCTCGTTCGTGCTGGCCGGCATGGGCGTGCAGCTTGAGCTGATGTCGCCCGATAC
>DAOMPU010000087.1:0-8485 GCA_035444925.1 Terricaulis sp.
CGAAGCGCTGATTGACGAACTCACAGACTTGCGCGCGATCGTGCAGGGCGGGGCGGTGCGTCCGCAGCGGCCGGGCGGCTGCACCAGCGCCGAGCATCGCCAGCTCGATTTTTGGCTCGGCGAATGGGATGTCTCGCCCAGCGTGAGCAGCGGCGTGATCGTGGCCGAAAGCTCGATCACCGCGCACGATCAAGGCTGCATCGTGATGGAGCATTGGCGCCCGCTGCGCTCGGGCCATGGCCATTCGATGAATGTGTACGACGCGGCCGATGGCGCTTGGCATCAGATGTGGGTGGATTCAAACGGCCGGCGCACCGCCTTCCGTGGAAATTTCGCGGAAGGGATCATGCGCCTTGACGTGACCAACGCCGCCGCCGGCGCGCCGCGTACGCGCATGAGCTATCGCGCGCTTGACGCCAACACGGTGCGCCAGTGGGGCGAGCAATTTGACCCTGCCGCCAACGCCTGGAACACGACCTGGGAATTCATCTATCGCCGCCGCGCGGGCACGCGCTGAGCCCACAAAGAAAAAGGCCCGGCTTGCGCCGGGCCTGAAAAGTCAAAATTCCAACCCTAGTACCAAAACTTTAGTTCGACGTGCCCGTCACGATCACGCCGGAGACCATGCGGTCCTCCGCGGGCTCGCCGAACACCGAACCGGGCGCTGCGCCATATTGCGTCGCGGCAGGCGTCACCTGCGGCTGCGCCGGCGCGCCTTGGCCCGATTGCGAAAGCGGATCCTGCAGATAGCGGCACTGGCCTTCGAAAACCGCGCCCATCTCAACAGAAAGAGATTGATGAACAATGTCGCCCAGCACATGGGCGTTGCGGGCCAGCATAACTTTGCGCGCGCGCACCGAGCCTTCGACGCGGCCATGCACGGTGACGGATTCGGAAACCACGTCGCCCTTGACCATGCCGGTGTCGCCGACGGTCAGCGAGCCGCCGCGGATATTGCCTTCGACTTCGCCATCGACCTGCACTTCGGCGCCGTCCGCGTCGATCGTGCCGGTGATTTTGACGCCATTGGCGATGATGGACGCAATGCCGGCGCGGCCAGGCGCCTGCCGGCGCGGCGCGGGTTCAGGGATAGCCGGCAGGTTCGAATCTTGCGGTCTACCCTTGTTCGTGAACATGCCGTCCTGCCCTTAGAAATCCAACCGGATCAACCGCCCGGCCGCGGAACCACACCTCGTAATGAAGGTGGGTTGCGGTGCTGCGCCCCGTTGACCCCATCGATCCAATGCGTTGGCCGATGGCGACGCGGTCGCCCCGTTCAACCTGGATATCGCGCAAATGTGCGTAGCGAGTCTTAAAGCCGTGGCCGTGGTCGATCTCGACCGTATAGCCATAGCCAGAGCGGGTGCCAGCGTGGACTACAGTTCCAGGCGAGGTGGCGACGACCGGGGCGCGCTCAAACGCGGCCATGTCCAGGCCGCTGTGGAAGGCGGGCCGGCCGGTGAAGGGGTCCATCCGCTGGCCGTAGCCGGAGGTTTCGCGGTAATCGACGGCGACAGGGGCGGCCATCGGCGTCGCATTGGCGATGGCGGCGAGGCGGCGGCTTTCGCTGATTCGGGCGGCGACTTGGGCCACGCGCTCGGAGAAGGCGGGGTTGAGGCCGCTATCGCGTAGGTAGGCCACGAAGTCTTGCGGGACGAGCGGGCCGCCCGCGCCTTCTTCGCCGCCGGTGAGCGAAGCCATCGAAACGCCGGTAAGGCGCAGCACGCCGCGCACCTGCTCGCTGGATTCGACCACCGAATCTTCCAGCGCCGAGAGGGTCTGTTCCTGGTCGGCCGCGAGGCGGTCCTGGCGGGCGCGGTAGCCGACGGTGGTGACCTGATAAGGCTCGGAAGAAATGGCGCGCGATTGGCGCGGCTCGGCCTCGTCGATCGAGGCGGCCATGATCATGCGGGCGCCGTCACGCTCGATCGGGCGGGAGGCCGCGAGCTGGAGGCCTTGGCCGCCGGCGTAATCCAGCAGCGAGCGGAGCACTTCGTGGCGGGATTCGAAATCTTGGGTGGCTTGGTCGAACTGGCGGGTGCGTTCGGCGAGCTGGGCTTGAGCGGCCGCGGCCTGGGCGCGAGACTCATTTAGCCAGCGATCGTACTTGGCGCGTTCGCGCTCGATCTCGGCGTTGGAGGCGGTGGCCTGGGGGCCTTCGAGCAACACGTCGGCGGTGGCGTAAACGCACCAGCCGGCGAGGCCTACCGCGCCAAGGGCCAAAAGGGCCTGCTTGCCGGGTGAAAGCGAGACGTAGCGGACGCTGCCGCCGCTACGGTGATAAATCTGACGTTCCGGGAATACGCGATCAAAGAATGCTCGCGCCCGCGATCCGAACTGGCTCATGGTCCGCCACCGCCCGCCTTAACCTAAACAAATGCCGTTTAGCCCCACCAAATTCGATACAGCCTGAAACCCTCCCGAATTGCAACAGCCGCACGCCGCCGTTTACAGGAATTTCAGGTTCTTTCCCGGACTATGTGCGAGAAATGGGCCAATTTCCCGCAAATATAGTTAAAAACTAGGCGTTCGCGGCGCTTGCCTTAACCTCTTTCAAGACTTCATCCACATGTCCTGGCACGCGCACTTTGCGCCAGACGCGGGTGATGACGCCCTTTGCATTGATTAAGAACGTGGCGCGCTCAACGCCCCAATATTTGCGCCCGTAAAGGCTTTTCTCGACCCACACGCCGTACGCTTCGCAGGTCGTTCCGTCCTCGTCGGAGGCCAAAAGCAGCTCTAGCCCATGTTTGGCCGCGAACTTATCGTGTTTGGCCACGCTATCGCGCGAGACCCCGACCACGGCGGCGTTCGCAGCTGCGAAAGCCTTGGCCTTTTCAGTGAAGTTTAGGGCTTGCGTGGTACAGCCCGGGGTGTCGTCCTTTGGATAAAAATACAAGACGACGGTTTTGCCCTTGAGTTTGCCCAGGCTGATCCGCCCGGCGCCGGCGGCGGGCAGATCGAATTTGGGTGCGGGGTCTCCGGGTTTGAGTTCTTTCGCCATCGCGGGCCTCCGGGCCGTCCGCCGCGCCGCCCGGCGCGTGCGTGACAAATACAGTAAGGACTTGCGTCCTGCTGGCGGTTGGCTTTGCGTCAAAAGCGCCGCGCGCGCTAGAGTTTGGCGCGGGGCGGCGGAGACGTGCGGATGATACGCCGCTCGACGCTTGTGGCCGTCGAAATCCTGCTGGGCTTGGTCGCCGCGCTGGCGATCGGCCTGGGCGTCGCCTGGTGGCGCCTGGCCCAGGGGCCGCTGGAGCTCGCCTTCATCCAAGAGCACGTCCAGGCCGAATTGAGCGCCGCGCGCGGCGGGCGCCCGGTGGCGCTGGACCGCGTGGAGCTGGGGCTCGGCGAAACCGGGGCGCTGCAGCTGCGCGCGGTGGGCGTGCGGGTGGAGGATGCGGGGGGCGCTGTGCTCTCGCGCTCGGACGCGCTGATTGAGCTGCGCGTCATTCCGCTATTCATCGGGCGCATCTCGGTGGAGCGGGCGGAGTTTCTGGGCGGGCAGCTGACGCTGACGCACAAGGCCAATGGCGAAACGCATATTGCGTTCGGGCCTGAAGGCGCTGAGCCCGATCTGGTGATGCCGGCGCCGCCGCCGAATGAATCGCTGGAAGCGCGCGTGGCGCGCTTGCTGGACGGCATGGCGGCGGCGTTCCGCCCGGTCGGCCCTGGCGGGCGTCTGCGCGGGCTGTCCATTCGCAACGCCAGCCTTGCGGTGATCGATGAAGTGGGGCGCGGGCGCTGGACCGCGACGGACGCCGCGCTCGATCTTGCGCGCGAGGGGCGCACGTTGGTGCTGGGCGCGCATGCGCGCCTGGAAGGCGCGCAAGGGCAAGCGCCGGCGGACATGCGCATCACCACCGATATTCAATTTCAATCCGCCGTGGTCGAATTCAGCACGGAGAATGCGCGCCCGCGCGCGCTGTTTTCCGCGGCGGCGCTGGGGCCGTTCGCGGCGCTCGATGCGCCGGTGACGGCGAACGTCACCATCGGGCTCGATCGCGAAGCGGGGGTGAACCGGCTGGAGGGCGAGGCGGAAATCGGCGCGGGCGCAGCGCAAATGGAAGCGGGGCGCTTCAGCATCGAAGGCGGGCGCGTGCGCGGGCGCTACGATCTGGCCAGCGACGAATTGGTGATCGACCAGATCGAACTCGGCGGCGAGAAAACCAGGATCGACGGCGAAGTGCGCGTTGAGCGCGCGTCCACGGTGCTGCGCGCCGTGGGCGGCGAGGCCGCGCCGTTCCGGCTGCGCTTTGCGTCGATGCGGCTCGATCTGCCGGGCGTGTTTCCCAATCCGGTGTCGCTGACGAACGTGGCCGCCAATGGCGAGATCGCGGCGGGCGATCGCGCGATCCGCGTGGCGCGGCTTTATGGCGAAACAGATGGCGCCGCGGGCGAGGTTTCAGGCCGGCTCTATTGGGCGCCGGCGCCCGATGGGCGGCTGATGCCGGCGCTTGAAATGCAGGGGCGCCTGATCGGCGCGATCCCGGCGCAGCGCGTGATGGATTTCTGGCCGATCGGCCTTGGCGAAAGCGCGCGCCATTACGTGTTCAACGCGCTTGAAGGCGGGCGCGTGACGCAAGCGACGGCGCGGCTCGACATTCGCCCCTCCGACATCGTGTCGGAGACGGGCTGGCGCAACGAAGCGGTGGATGTGCGTTTCGACGTGGTCGATGGCGGCTTCCGCTTCGTCAGCACGATGTCGCCGGTCACGCATGCGCGCGGCTCGGGCGTGCTGCGCGGCAATCGGTTCGATCTGAATGTCAGCGAAGCGCGCTTCAACAATCTGGCGGTGACGGCGGGGCGGGTGGAAGTGCCGCGCTTCAAGCCGGGCGGCGGGCACGCCATCATTGCCGGGCGCGCGCAGGGCGAGGCGCGGCACATGATCGCCATCCTGCTGCAAGAGCCGATCAATCTGCGCGACCGCCTGCCGATCAACGCCGATACGGCGACGGGCACAGGCGTTGCGTCGCTGACGCTGCATGCGCCGATGATGCATGATGCGCCGTTCTCGGCCTGGCGCTTCAACATTGAAGGCCAGATCGATAATTTCGGCGGCGCGATGGCGGGGCGCGACGTGCAGCTCTCCAACGGGCAATTGAATATTCGCGGCGATCAGCGCGCCGTGGTGGTTTCCGGCCCGGTGCGCGCGGGCGCCTCGGATATCGGCGAAGTGCGCTGGACCGAGCATATCGATGATGGCGGGCCTTCGCGTTCCGAATACGTGATCGCCGGCGTGTTCGACGCGCGCGATCTTGAGCAATTGGGCTATCCGGTGAGTTCGGTGGCGCAGGGGCGCATCGGCGTCACCGTATCGGGCGAGGGACGCGGCTTTGACGTGGACCGCGCGCAGGTCGAGCTTGATCTCACCAACGCCGCCGTCACCGCGCCGCGCCGCTTCTGGGTGAAGCCCGCGGGCGCGGCGGCTTCGGCGCGCTTCAATGTGGCGCGCGCCAGCGAGGGCGGGCTCGATTTCAGCGGCATCGACGCGCGCGGCGCGGGGCTGTTTGCGCAAGGCAGCGCGCGGCTTGGCCGTGACAACGCGCTGATCGAGGCCAATGTCACGCGGCTCGTCGTCGATGGGCGCACCAATGCGCGCGTGGCCGCCGTGCGCGGCGCTGACGGCGGCTATGACGTGACGGTGCGCGGGGCGATGTTCGATGCCGCGCCGTTCATGGACGTTTCCAGCGGCGCCGCGGGCGGCAATGGCCAGCGCAATGCGCGCGCCGAGCCGCCGCTGCGCGCGGACGTCGCCGTGGATCGCCTACGCATGCGGGGCGACGCGGTGCTGGAGAACGCGCGCGTCAGCGTGGTGACGGCGCAGGGCGCGCTGCGCACTTTGGTGGCCGAAGGGCGCTCGCCCGGGGCGGGGCCGGGCGCCTTCTCGCTCGCCTTGGGGCCGCGCACGGCCGATCCGAGCGGGGCGATCCGTTTCCGCGCCGACGACGCGGGCTTTGCGGTGCGCGCGCTGACGGGCGCGGACAACATTATCGGCGGCGTCGCCAGCGCGGACGGCGCCTGGCGCGCGGGGCCGCCGAGCGTGGCGCGCTTTGACATCCGCATCCGCGATTACGAAGTGGTGCGCGCCCCGGCGCTGGCGCGGCTGGTTTCTTCGATCGGGTCGCTGACCGGGCTTGCGGAAGCTTTGAACGGCGACGGCATCGGCTTTGCGCTGCTGGAAGCGCAGGTCGTTTATGCGGAGGACCGCATCACCTTCACCGAAGGGCGCATGAGCGGGCCTTCGCTCGGGCTTACAGGCTCGGGCGCGTATCAGCTGACGGCGGATAATCTGGATGTGGACGGCGTGGTGGTGCCTTCTCCGGCGCTGAACCTTTCTTTCCTCAGCGAAGTGCCGCTGATCGGCGATCTGCTCGCCTCGCGGCGCGGGGAGGGCATGTTCGCCATGACGTACGCGCTGAACGGGCCGGTGGCGGCGCCGCGCGTCGGGGTGAACCCGATGTCGGTGATGGCGCCGGGCATTTTCCGGCGCATCTTCGAGCCGCTGCAGCGGCCGAGCGCGCCGGTGGAAAGCGAAGGCGATGGCGAAGAAGCCGATCCGCCGGTGGCGCAAGCGGGCGCCGGCGCGCAATAGCGCTTAGCTCAGCTTCAAGAGCGCGTGCTTTTTCTTGCCGAGCGAAAGCTTGATCGCGCCGTTGATCACATCGGCGGCCGACAAGTTCGCGTTCTCATCGGTGATCGCCGCGTCATTCACTTTCAGCGCGCCGGCGCCGATGTGGCGCTTGGCTTCGCCGTTGGACGCCACCAGCCCAGCGCGCACGAACGCGGCGGCCACGCGTAGGCCCGCGCTGAGTTCATCGGCGCTGATGGGGAAACTCGGCAAATCATCGCTGCGCGCGCCTTGTTCGAACGTGGCTTGCGCGGCGGCGGCGGCTTTGTTCGCTTCTTCGCGCCCGTGCAGCAGCGCCGCGGCTTCGGTGGCGAGGATTTTCTTGGCGTCGTTGATCTCCGCGCCTTGCAGCTTTTCCAGGCGCGCGATCTCTTCGAGCGGCAGGTCGGTGAAGATTTTGAGGAAGCGGCCCACGTCCGCATCCTCGCAATTGCGCCAATATTGCCAATAATCGAAGGGGCTCACCATGTCGGCGTTGAGCCACACCGCGCCTTGGGCGGTCTTGCCCATTTTGGCGCCGGAGGCGGTGGTGATGAGCGGCTGGGTGAGGCCGAAAAGCTCAAAGCTCTCCATGCGGCGGCCGAGGTCCACGCCATTGATGATGTTGCCCCATTGATCGGAGCCGCCCATTTGCAGATCGCAATTGTAGCGCTTCTTCAGCTCCACGAAATCGTAGGCCTGCAGGATCATGTAATTGAATTCGATGAAGCTCATTGGCTGCTCGCGCTCGAGGCGCAGCTTCACTGAATCCATCGTCAGCATGCGGTTGACCGACATGTGCCGGCCCACGGTGCGGAGGAAATCGAGGTAGTTGAGTTTGAGCAGCCATTCGGCGTTATCGACCAGGATCGCATCGCTCTTGCCGTCGCCGAAGCTCAGAAATTTTTCGAACACGCTGCGGATCGAGGTCATGTTCTTGGCGATCTGCTCTTCGGTGAGCAGCTGGCGCATCTCTTCCTTGCCGGAAGGATCGCCCACGCGCGTGGTGCCCCCGCCCAGCAGCACGATCGGCCTGCCGCCGGCTTGCTGCAGGCGGCGCAGGAACATGATCTGGGTGAGGTTGCCCACGTGCAGCGACGGGGCAGTCATATCGAAGCCGATATAGCCGGTGACGCCCTTGGCGGCCGCCTTATCGAGGCCCTCCAAATCGGTGCATTGGTGAAACTGCCCGCGCGCGATGGCGTCGCGGAGGAAGGGGGAGGAAACGTCCGTCATGGCGGGAGGGACTACGCAATTTTTGCGTTGGGCGCCACGCATTGCGTGCTTACGGGGGCGTTACTGCGTTCTTAAGCCGTTCGTGTGCTAGGAGAGCGCCCGTGATCCACGAACTTATCGCCCATCCCGAAACGCCCTCTGCGGCGGTTGACCGGATCGAGGTCGCCATCGCGCGGCCGCAGCCAGGGGTGCTGGCGCTGCGTTATACGGTGGCCGGACGCATCGCGCAGGTGAGCCTCGCCCCGCAGGCCGAGCCGCTGCGCACCGATGAGCTGTGGCGCACCACCTGTTTTGAGGCGTTCGTCGAGACCGCGCCGGGCGCGGGCTATTACGAATTCAACCTTTCGCCCTCCACGCGTTGGGCCGCCTATCATTTCACCGGCTATCGGGACGGCATGGCGCTGGCCGAGCTGGCGCCGCCCGCGATCATCACCGGCGCGAACGCGACCCACATCGATGTGGACGCGCTGATCTATCTTCCGCCGTCTGCTGCGCCATGGCGCCTCGCGCTCAGCGCCGTGATTGAAGAAACGGGCGGGGAAAAGTCCTACTGGGCGCTGAAGCATCCGCCCGGCAAGCCGGACTTTCACCACGCGGACGGCTTTGTATTGGAGCAGCCATGAAATTCGGCATCGATCGCCT
>DAOMPU010000088.1:0-6435 GCA_035444925.1 Terricaulis sp.
CCTTCGCGGGTGCGGTCGCTGGTGGGGCGGGTGTCGCGCCCTGACGGCGCGTCAAGCGCGCGCCCTTTGAACTCTCCCCCGACGATCCGCATGCGCCTTCCTAGCCCGGGCGGGCGCCATATGTCGCGCTTGAAGGTTAGCCGGCCCCTCCGTAAGAGGGGCGACCCAGGGGTAGGGGGAGCAGGCCGCCGTGGAACAAATCGCAAGCCATTTTGCTGACCTGTTCAATCCCGATCTGGCCGTCGCCAACCTCACCGCGTTCCTATCCGTCATCCTGATCGATCTGGCGCTCGCCGGGGACAACGCGGTGGCCGTGGGCCTCGCCGCCGCGGCGCTGCCCTCGCACCAGCAGCGGCGGGCCATCTTCTGGGGCATCGTCATCGCGCTGGTGCTGCGCATCGTGTTCGCGACGGTGACGACGCAATTGCTCGGCATTCCCGGCCTGCTGTTTGTCGGCGGCCTGCTGCTCTTCTGGGTGGCGTGGCGCATGTATTCCGATCTGAAGGCGCATCAGCCTGTCATGGTCGGCGATCCGGTGGCGGGCGAGCAGCTGGCGGAAAACGTCGCCGCGGGCGGCAAGGCGCCCAAAACTTTCGGCAGCGCGTTGCTCACCATCATCATCGCTGATGTCTCAATGTCGCTCGATAACGTGCTCGCGGTGGCGGCGGTGTCGCGCCACAACGAAGTGATCATGTGGTTCGGGCTCATCCTTTCGGTGATCCTGATGGGCGTGGCCGCCTCGATCATCGCGCGCGTGATCAACAAGTATCAATGGATCGCCTATATCGGCATCGTCATCATCCTGTTCGCGGGCCTGCGCATGGTCTGGGAAGACGGCCACAATTTCTTCCCCGCCATCATCCCCGCGATCCCGGCCTTCCTGGGCGGTGGGCACTAAAGCGCCTTGGACCGCCGGCGTCTCGCCGGCCTGCGCTGCAGGCCAAGATCGGGGCGCCATCCTTTCCACCCATCCCCGGATGCGCGCAGCGCAGTCCGGGGCCCATAAACACAATTGCCTGAGTTTATGGGCCCCGGGCTCGCCGCTCTCGCGGCGCCCCGGGGATGGGTGGAGTGCTTAAATCGTCAATCGCAGCGCAGGCCGGCGAGACGCCAGCGGTCCAAGATCAGCCCAGCGCATCCTTCAGCATCCGGCGCGGGATTTCCTCCGCTTGCCCCGGCTCTAGCGCGCCCAATTCAAACGGCCCGTAGCTCACGCGGATCAGCCGGTTCACCTTGAGCCCCAAAGCTTCCAGCACGCGTCGCACCTCGCGGTTCTTGCCTTCGGTGATCGCCACCTCGATCCAGGCGTTCGCGCCTTGCCCGCGTTCCAGCCGCGCTTCGATCGCGCCATAGCGCACGCCGTCCACCTCGATGCCGCCACGCAAGCCGTCCAACTCGCTTTGCGTGATCCGTCCGAACGCGCGCGCGCGATAGCGGCGCACCCAGCCGCTCGACGGCAGCTCCAGCTTGCGCGCCGCTTCGCCGTCATTGGTCAGCAGCAGCAGCCCTTCGGAATTGAGATCGAGCCGCCCCACCGAGATCACGCGCGGTAGCCCAGGCGGCAGATGCTCAAACACCGTGGCCCGCCCGCCCGGGTCGCGGTGCGTGGTCACCAGCCCGGCGGGCTTGTGATAGCGCCACATGCGCGTGCCTTCCGCCGCGCGGATTGGGCGCCCATCGACGCTGATCTTATCGTCGTCGCTCACCTTGAACGCGGGCGTATCAAGCACGATGCCATTCACCGCCACGCGCCCTTCGGCGATCAGCCGCTCGGCGTCGCGCCGGGAACACACGCCCGCGCGCGCCAGCACCTTGGCCACGCGCTCGCCTTCGGCGTTAAAAGGGGGAGGAGGAGACGCCATGTTCGCCGTGATCTACCGTTGGCGGGTGATACCAGGGCTTGAGGCGCAATTCGAGGAGGGATGGGCCGCCGGCACCGCCGCAATCGCCAAGGAATTCGGCGGCTGGGGGTCTCGCCTGCACAAGGCGGGCGAGGGGCTCTATATCGCCTACGCCCAATGGCCCGATAAGGCGACCTTGGACAAAGCCATGGAAACCCGCATGCGCCACAGCGACGACGAAGCCCGCCGCAAATACCGCGAAGCGATCCTTGAGTTCGAAACGCTCGCACAGGGCGAAGTGGTGGCCGACCTCTTGGAGCTGCGCCGGTCGTGAGCGAGGAAGCTTTCATGGCGCGCGCGCTGGCGCTCGCGGGGGAAGCCGCCGAGGCCGGCGAAGCGCCGATCGGCTGCGTGATCGTGGACGAGGCCGGCCAGATCATCGCCGAAGGCGCCAATGCGCCGATCGCATCGCATGATCCCACCGCCCATGCGGAGATCGTGGCGCTGCGCCGCGCCGCCGCCGCGCTCGGCAATTATCGGCTGAAGCCGGGCCTCACGCTCTACGTCACGCTCGAACCCTGCGCCATGTGCGCGGGCGCGATCAGCCACGCCCGCATCGCGCGCGTGGTCTATGGCGCCAGCGACCCCAAGGGCGGCGCCGTCGAAAGCGGCGGCCGCTTTTTTGAGCAGTCCACCTGCCATTGGCGCCCCAGCGTCACCGGCGGCGTGCGCGCAGATGAAGCAGCGGCGTTGCTCAAAAGCTTCTTCAAGGCGCGCCGTTAGCGCTCTACCGTGCCGATCGAGGGGATATCCATGTCGCTGCAGGCTCAGACCATATTCTTCGAAGATCTCCGCGTGGGCATGCGCGAGAGCACGCGCAAGCACGTCAGCGCCGCCGATATCGCCGCCTTCGCCGAGATCAGCGGCGACCGCAACCCGATCCACATCGATGAAGCCTACGCCGCAACAACTCCGTTCGGCGGCTGCATCGCGCACGGCATTTTCACCGCGGGCCTGATTTCCGCGGCCATCGCCACGCGTCTGCCCGGGCAGGGCACGATCTATCTCGGCCAAAGCCTGCGCTTCGTCGCGCCAGTGCGCATCGGCGACGAGGTGGTGACGAGTGTTGAGATCATCGAACTGGTCGCGCGCGGGCGCCGCGCCAAACTGCGCTGCGAATGCAAGGTGGGCGATACGCTGGTGCTGGAAGGGGAAGCGGAAGTGAAAGCGCCGGCGAAGCCGGCCGCGTAATCTTGGACCGCCGGCGTCTCGGCGGCTCTTTTTCTTCGTGATCTTCGTGCGGTCTTCGTGTCTTCGTGGTTCACACAAAGACACGAAGAACATCACAAAGGACACGAAGGGCCGGCGAGACGCCAGCGGTCCAAGATCACCCCAGCGCCGCCTTCGCCGCGTCCGCGTCCTTCGCCATTTGCGCCTTCAGCGCATCCACATCCGCGAAGTGCGCCTCATCGCGCAGGAACGCGACCAGCGCCACTTCGATGCTTTGCCCGTAAAGCTCGGCGTCGAAATCAAACAGGTGCGCCTCCAGCAGCGGCTCGGGCAGCGCGCCCACGCTGGGGTTCACGCCCACGCTGGCCACGCCGTCGCGCCAGTCTTCGCCCAGCCGCACGCGCACGGCGTACACGCCAAGCCGTGGTCGCAGATAATCGCCCAGCGCCACGTTCGCGGTCGCAAAGCCAAAGCCGCGCCCACGCTGGAAGCCGCGCTGCACCGCCCCTTCGATCGCCCAGGGGCGCGAGAGCTGCGCGGCGGCCGTTTCCATATCGCCCGCTTCGATCGCCTGGCGGATCGCGGTGGAGGAATAGCGCGCGCCCGCTTCGCCCACCGGCGCCACCGCGCCGACGCCAAAGCCGAACCGGCGCCCCAAGGCCTTGAGCGAAGCCACATCGCCCATGCGCCCGCGCCCGAAGCGGAAATCCGCGCCCACGCTGACGTGCCGCGCGCCCAGCGCGTCATGCAGCACGGCCCGCGCAAATTCTTCATCGGTTGAGCCCGCAAGCGCGGCGTCGAACCCAATTTCAAATACTTCCTCAACGCCCAGCGCCTTCAGCGCGCGCGCGCGTTGGGCGCGGGTCTGCAATTGGAAGGGCGGCGCATCGGGCTGAAAGAAGCGGCGCGGATGGGGATGGAAAGTCGCCACGCCAAGCCGTGCGCCGTGCGCGCGCGCGTCGCTCAGCACCGCCTGGTGGCCCAGATGCACGCCGTCAAAATTGCCGAGCGCAATGGCGCAGCCTTTTGCATCGTCAGGTATCGCGCTCGTGGGCGCATGAACGCGCATCCGTTCACAAATCCTTTCCGCAACACGCCAAACACAGCGCTGCGTATTGCCAAATCCTTGCCGCACGCACGCGGCGCGTGCGCGCCGTTCATCTATGCTTAAGCCCTGTTTTACCGAAAATTCTTTCGTGTTTGCTAGATGTGTTTCCATAACAAGGCGCGAAAAGCGCGGAACGCACGCGCCGTTGGATCGTCGCACCCGATCTGACGGCGCGGGCGCCTCCGCCCAAAAAGGCGCTGGGGGTGTGCGGGAGCGTGAGGCCCATGGCCGTTTCAATGTCGATGCCGATCCTGATCGTTGACGACGTGAACACGATGATCCGCATCCTGCGCAATCTGCTGCGCCAGCTCGGTTTCACGCATATCGATGAAGCTTGCGATGGCGAAGCCGCCTTGGCGAAAATGCGCGCCAAGAATTATGCGCTTGTTATCTCGGATTCCTACATGGCCCCGATGAGCGGGCTTGAGCTGCTCCAGCGCGCCCGCGCGGAGGAGCGCACAAGCGCCACGCCGTTCGTGATGCTGGGCGATGAGGCGGATAAATTGGCCATCGCCGGCGCCGCTGCGTGCCTGATGGCCCCGTTCAGCGCGCAGGCGCTCAAAGCCAAGCTCGAGCCGGTGCTGGGCGCCTTCTGAGCAACAAAAAAGCGCGCATCGCTTTCGCCATGCGCGCTTTTGGCTAGCCTAATTCTGACCTAGCGCTTCTTGGCCGCTTTTTTGGCCCGGGCCTTCTTCGCCACCGGCTTTTTGACCGCGGCTTTTTTCCCCGGCGTTTTCTTGGCGACGGCTTTTTTCGCTTTCGCCTTCTTCACCGCCGCCTTCTTGACGGCGCTTTTCTTGGCCTTCTTGCCTGCTTTCACTTCAGCAGCGGCTTCGTCCTTGCTCTTGGAGCGCAGATCGGCCGCGTGGGCGCGCTTGAAGGTCTGGATGTCCTTGAACGTCCCGTCCTTGCCGCGCACGGCGTAAAGCTTGGTGCCCGTGCTGCTGCGGTGGGTGGTGCGACGCGCCATAATGGCTCCTTGTGCATGTTGCCGGCGCGAGATTAGGGCGAGTCCGCCGCCGCTCAAACCGCCATCTGCCCGCCATCGACCACGAAGGTCTGCCCGGTGGTGAAGGCGCCGGCGGGCGAAGCCAGGAACACCGCCATGCCCGCGATCTCGTCGGGATCGCCGATGCGCTTCAGGCACGAGGTTTCGGTGTAGCGCTTCAGGATGTCCGGGTTCTCCCACAGCGCCTTGGCGAAGTCGGTTTTAATGAGGCCGGGCGCAATCGTGTTGACGCGCACATTGTCTGCGCCGAACTCCACCGCGAGGTTGCGCGCCAGCTGCATGTCCGCGGCCTTGGAGATGTTGTAGGCGCCGATCACCGGCGTGCCGCGCAGGCCCCCGATCGACGACACGATGATCACCGCCCCATCCTTGCGCTTGCGCATCTGCGGCGCGCACATCTGAATGAGCCAATGGTTCGAGACGATATTGTTTTGCAGCACCTTGGTGAATTGCTCGTCCGAGATCGTCTCCATCGGCCCGAAATGCGGGTTGGACGCTGCGTTGCAGACCAGAATGTCCACCGCGCCGAACGCGCGCTCGGTTTCATTCACAAGGTTCTGCAGCGCCTCCTTGACGGCGATATTGGCCGCAATGGCGATCGCGGCAGTGCGGCCCAGCGCCTTGTTGATCTCTTCGGCGGCTTCCTCGCAGGCGTCGGCTTTGCGCGAGGAAATCACCACATTGGCGCCGTGCTCAGCCAGGCGATGCGCGATCGCCTTGCCGATGCCGCGCGATGAGCCGGTGATGATGGCGGTCTTGCCGGTGAGATCGAACAGATTGGCCATGGCCGCGCTCCCTGATATTTATTCAGCGTCAATCTAAGCGCGGGCGAGGCGCGCGGTCCAGGCGTTGACGTGGGGAGAGCGGCCATGCGCGGCATTTGTTTGGCGATTTGCGCGGGGCTGGCGCTGGCGGCCTGCGCGCCGCGTGCGCCCGATCCGCTCACGGAAGCCGCGCGCGCGTGCGCGGAGGCCGCGGGCGAGGCGCAGATCGCCGGTTGCACCGCCATCATCGATTCCGCCGAGACGGACGAAGCCGCGAAAGTCGAAGCCTATGCAACCCGCGCGGCCGTGCGCCGGGAGGCGGGCGATGTCACCGCCGCTCTGCGCGATTACGAAGCGGCGCTGCGCCTCGACGATGCGTACGCCGGCGCGCTGCTTGGGCGCGGTGAAATTCTCTACGCCAGCGGCCAGCTGGACGCGGCGCTGCCGATGGTCGAGCGTGCGGCGCCGAACGACGCAAGCGGG
>DAOMPU010000088.1:6485-8470 GCA_035444925.1 Terricaulis sp.
CCGCGCTCACCCATCTCGACGCCGCCTTGGCGCAGGATCGCGCCCTGGCGGAAGCGTACGCCGCCCGCGCGCGGCTGCGCAAAGCCAACGCCGATCTTGAAGGCGCGCGCGCGGACTTCAACGACGCGATCCGCCTCAATGGCGCGCTGGCCGAGGCGCGCGCGGGCCGCTGCTGGCTGACCCTGGAAGCCAATGGCGATCTCGCCCAGGCGCGCGACGATGCGGAGGCCGCCGTGCTGGTGGATTCGCGCAACGTTGAAGCGCAGACCTGCCGGGGCATCCTGCAATTGCGCGCCAATGAGCCCGGCGATGCGCTCGCGTCGTTCTCGGCTGCGCTGCAGGTTTCGCCCGGCAATCCCGAAGCTTTGTTCGGCCACGGCATCGCCCGCATGCGCACCGGCGACGGCCAAGGCTCACGCGACATGAACCGCGCCCGCGATTTCAATTCGCACGTAGGCCAGCGTTATGCGCAGCTTGGCGTGGAGACACGCTAGTGCAGCGCCGCCATCACAAACTCCGCCCGCACGCCTTCCTCGGCCAGCGCCGCGGCCACTTTCGCTTCATCCAGCGCGCCGTTCGTCATCAGCGCTTCGCCATGCATGCCCGAGGCGATGAATAAACAGTCGAAGCCATGCTCGTTGGCGCCGCGCAGATCCGTGCCCGGCCCGTCGCCGATGCACAGCACGCGCGCGCGCTCCACGCGCCCGCGCAGCGCCTCAAGCTCGCGCAGCGCCAGATCGTAGATCGGCGCGTGCGGCTTGCCCGCCATGATCACGCGCCCGCCCAGCTTGGCGTAATCACGCGCCACCGCGCCGGCGCACCACATCAGATCATCGCCCACGCGCACCACGATGTCGGGATTGGCGCAGAGCATGACCAATTCGCGCGCCCGCGCCGCCGCCAACATATCGGCGTAGGCCTCCGGCGCCTCGTGATCGTCATTGAGGCCGGAAATGGCGAAGAAGGCCGCGTCCGCTAGCGGCGCCTGTTGTAAGCCGAGGCCTTCCCAGAGTTCCTTATCGCGCGGCGGGCCGATCTTGTAGAACGGCCCCGGCGCGCGCGCCGCAAGCTCGGCCCGGATCGCATCGCCGGAGGTGACGATCTCATCATACGCCGCGCGCGGAAAGCCGAGCCGATCCAGCTGCGCCGGGATCGGCCCGCGCGGCTTTGGAATATTGGTCAAGAGGATCACGCTTTTGCCCGCTTGGCGCAGGCGCGTCAGCGCGCCCGCGGCGCCGGCATAAAGATTGCGCCCGTTATGGATCACGCCCCACACGTCGCAGAATACTGCGTCGTAGCGATCGGCGATGTCGTCGATGCTGTTGAGGATCACGCGCGCAATCCCAGCAGCGCCGCGATGCGCGCGGCGCTTTCATCCGCATGGACGGGGCCCGCATCATACGGGCATTCGATCACCAGGTCGGCCAAAGCGCGCTGCGGCTCCACGTGCAGCTCATGCATGGGGCGCACATGGGTGAAGAATTGCACCAACACTGAGCGCGGCGTGCGCCCGCGGCTTTCCACGTCGCGGATCATGCGCCGGCCCAGGCGCAGCGATTCATCGGAATCCATGAATACGCGCACATCAAACAGCGGCCGCAACTCATCGCTCGCCAGCAGATGAATGCCCTCCACGATCACGTACTCGGCGTGCGCGATGCGCTCCACCTCCAGGGTGCGCCGGTGCGTGGTGAGATCATAAACCGGCTTGTCGAACGCTTCCCCGCTCTTGGCCAGCGCCAGGTGCGCTTTCAGCAGCGCGTGCTCCTTGGCGGCGGGTTCGTCGAAATTGTGCGCGGCGGCGTCGAAACCCGCGATGGTGGAGGCGCAGCGATAATAATCGTCTTCCGCGATCACCACCGCGCCCGCGCCCAAGCGGCGCGCCAGCGCGCGCGCGACTGTGGTCTTGCCCGCGCCCGAGCCCCCGGTGATGGCGATCAAAGTGCTCACGCCGCCTTACTGGCGCCCGCGCGCGGGCAGGGCAA
>DAOMPU010000089.1:0-8424 GCA_035444925.1 Terricaulis sp.
GCGCTTCTCGCTCGATCGCAGCGCGGTTCGAGTTCGGGATTTGGCGCCAAGCTCCCTCCGCATGAACCGCGATGAGATGAGTGTACGCGCGCTTGGCAGGTGTGGGATAGATTTTCGGCGGCGCGCGCAAAATAGGCGGTTTAACGCTGTTTTTTTTGGGACAGCCCTATTGCGCCGCCACGTCCGGCTCCTCGGCCTGATGGCGCCAAAGGCTCGCGTAAAGCCCGTCCTTGGCGATCAGCGCCGCGTGCGCGCCGCGCTCGATCACGCGGCCCTCTTCCAGCACAATGATCTGATCGGCGCCGGCGATGGTGGAGAGGCGGTGCGCCACCACGATGGTGGTGCGCCCGCGGCTCGCATCTTCCAGCGCCTCCTGCACTTCCGCTTCGGTGACGCTATCGAGCGATGAGGTCGCTTCATCGAGGATGAGGATCGAGGGGTTCTTCAACACCACGCGGGCGATGCCCACGCGCTGTTTTTCGCCGCCGCTGAGCTTTAGGCCCCGCTCGCCCACGCGCGTATCCCAGCCTTGGGGCAGGCTTTCGATGAAATGCAGCAGCTGCGCGCGGCGCGCGGCATCTTCCAATTCGCGCTGGCTGGCTTCGGGGCGGCCATAAGCAATGTTGTAGCGGATCGTATCGTTGAACAGCACCACGTCCTGCGGCACCAGGCCCAGCGCCTGGCGCAGCGAGCTTTGCGTCACGTCCTTGAGGCTTTGGCCGTCGATCAGCACTTTTCCCGCGCTTGGATCGTAAAAGCGAAACAGCAATTTCAGCACGGTGGATTTGCCCGCGCCCGAAGGGCCGACGATCGCGGTGGTTTTGCCGGCGGGCGCCACGAACGACACGTTCTCAAGCCCGCGATCACGCCCCTCATGCGCGAAGCTGACGTTTTCAAACGCCACCTCCCCGCCTTTGCGCACCAGCGCCCCCGCGTGCGGCGCATCGGCCACTTCCGGCGTTTCGTCCAGCAGCGCGAACATCTTTTCCATATCGATCGAGGTCTGTTTGATCTCGCGATAGGCGAAGCCGAGAATGTTCAGCGGCGCGTAGAGATTGGTCATAATCAGGATGACGGCGGTGATGTCGCCCGGCCCCATCGGCCCGCGCGCCACCAGGAAGCCAGCCGCCACCACCATGGCCACCAGCCCCACATTCATCACCACGTTCTGCAGCACGTTAAGCAGCACCAGCGACGTGTTGGAGCGCACCGCCGCTTCGGCATATTGGGCCAGCGCTTTATCGTAGCGCGCGCTTTCGCGCTCCTCCGCCGCGAAGCTTTTGACGGTTTCGAAATTCAGCAGCGAATCCACCGCGCGGCCGGCCGCTTCGGTGTCGCGCTCGTTCATGTCGCGGCGATATTTGAGCCGCCATTCGGTGATCCCGAACGTGATCCAAGCATAGATCGCCACCGTGAGCGCCGCGATCAGGGCAAAATTCCAGCCATATTTCCAGGCCAGCACGCCGGCGGCGAGCACCAGCTCGATCAAAGTCGGCGCGATGTTGAAGGCCAGGAAGCGCAGCAGAAAATCGATCGCGCGCACGCCGCGTTCGATGGTGCGATACACCGCCCCGGTGCGCTTGGATTGGTGAAACTGAACCGAAAGCGCGTGCACATGGGTGAACACGCGCGTGCCGGCGCGGCGCTGGGCCTCCTCGCTGATCGGCTGGAACAAGGCGTCGCGGATTTGCGGCCCCGCGGTTGCGGCAAAACGCAGCGCGCCCCAAAACAGGCCGAGGCCGATAAAAAGCTGAAGCGCGCCCTCGCCGCGGCCTTCGGAAAGCGCGTTAATCCCGTCCGCCAGCACCAGCGGCGAAAACACCGCAACCACCTTGGCCGCCAGCGTCAGCGCCAGCGCGGCCCACAGCCGCAGCCGATAGCCCGGCCCCTTGAGGCCGCCGATCAATTGCATCAGGCGCGAAACCGTGCGCAAAAGCGGCGGCGACCCGTCTTCCGCGGGGCTTGCGCCCGCCACTTGCCTGCCTTCGCCGCGCGCCATTGAACCATCCTTGCCGCCCGGACTTAGGGCGTGCGAAATTCCCCCGCAATGGCGCCTTAATGGCTAAGTTCGATGGAGCCCATGGCCGATTCCAATCCCCCCGGCGCGAGCCCGCGTTCCATTTGCGTCTATTGCGGCGCATCTGAAGCCACGCGCCCCGCTTATCTCGACCTCGCGACGCGCTTTGGCGAAGCCTTGGCGCAACGGGGCCTGCGCCTCGTTTATGGCGGAGGCTCGATCGGGCTGATGGGGCGCTGCGCCAAAGCCGCGCACAATGCGGGCGGAGAAGTGCTGGGCGTGATGCCGCGCTTTCTGGAGCGGCGCGAGATCGTGCTGAAGGACGTGCCGCATCGCATGGTGGACACCATGCACGAGCGCAAAATGATCATGTTCGAGGAGAGCGACGCGTTCGTCGTGCTGCCCGGCGGCATCGGCACGCTGGAGGAAGCGGTGGAGACCATCTCGTGGCGCCGGCTCGATTTGCATCACAAGCCGGTCGTGTTCCTTTCGGAAGACGATTTCTGGGACCCCTTCTTCCACCTGATGCAGCACACGATCGACGCGAACCTGACGCCCGCGAGCTTCGCCGACAGCATCGTCAGCGTGCGCAGCATTGAGGAATGCTTTGCGGTGCTGGGGATTTCCGCGCCGGCGGCTTAAGCCGCTTCGCCCTTCAGCCGCTTGCGCGCGCGCTCTTCGCCGATCAGCGGGAACAGCGCGGCCATTTCCGGGCCGTGATCCATGCCCGTCAGCGCCTGGCGCAGCGGCATGAACAGCGCTTTGCCCTTGGCGCCGGTTTTTTCCTTCACGGCGTTGGTGAAGGCCTGCCAGCTCGCGCCGTCATAAGCGCCTTTCGGCAGCATCTCGGCGGCGGCGGCGGCGAATGCTGCATCGGGAACGACCGGGCTGATCGGCCCTTCGACGATCTTCACCCATTCTTTCACATCCGGCAGCAGCACCAGATTGGCGCGCACCGCGTTCCAGAACGCTTCGCCCTTATTGGCGCCCAGCGCCGCGAGGCGATCTTTCACGGCCGCGTAGTCCAGCTGATGCAGCACGGCCGCGTTGACGCGTTTGAGTTCCTCGGGATCAAACCGCGCCGGGGCGCGGCCGATCTTTTCGAACGCAAACTCCTCGGCCAATTGGCCAAGCGTCAGGCGCGCTTCGACGGGATCGGAGGTGCCGATTTTGGCGAGGTGCGAGAGCACGGCCATCGGCTCGTAGCCCTCATCCGCCAATTCGCCCACGCCGAGCGAACCGATGCGCTTGGAAAGCGCCGAGCCATCGGCGCCCACCAGCAGCGGGAAATGGCCGAACGCCGGCGCTTCGCCGCCCAGCGCTTCGAAAATTTCAATCTGCACGCCCGAATTGGTGACGTGATCTTCGCCGCGCACGATGTGGGTGATCTTGAAGTCGATATCGTCCACCACGCTGGGCAGCGTGTAGAGGAAGGCGCCGTCCTCGCGGATCAGCACCGGATCGGAGAGCGAGGCCGTATCGATCGATTGCGGCCCGCGCACCAGATCGACCCAATCCTTGCGCGCGCCCGACAGTTTGAAACGCCAATGCGCGCGTCGGCCTTCGGCTTCCAGCTTGGCGCGGTCTTCGGCGGTGAGTTTCAGCGCGGCGCGATCATAGATCGGCGGGCGCCCCGTCGCCTGCGCGATCTTGCGGCGGCGATCGAGTTCGTCCTCGGTCTCGTAGCACGGATAAAGCAGCCCGGCGGCTTTCAGCTTGGCGGCGGCGGCCTCGTACACGTCAAAGCGCGCCGATTGGTTGGCGCGCTCGGCCCAAGGCAGGCCCAGCCAGCGCAGATCATCCTCGATGCTCTGCTCATATGCCTTGGTGGAGCGCGCGATGTCCGTATCGTCGATGCGCAGCAGCACCTGCCCACCCTGCCGCAACGCGAACAGCCAATTCATCAGCGCCGTGCGGACGTTGCCGACGTGAATCCGCCCGGTGGGCGAAGGCGCAAAGCGGAGGCGGATGGACATTCTGTTAGACTCGTTGGCCGGAAGCGCCGGGTTATGCGTCCGCGCGCCCGCTTAGTCCAGGGCCGGCGCCGGCTTGGATATGCGCGTGCGGCTCGTTAGGGTGCCGCGAAACAGAAGGGATCCTCAGATGGCCGTCACCTCGCGCGAAATCCGGCTGAAAAGCCGCCCCCAGGGCCTGCCGCAGGCTGAGAATTTT
The DNA here is from genome assembly GCA_035444925.1 of Terricaulis sp. Lineage (GTDB taxonomy): Bacteria > Pseudomonadota > Alphaproteobacteria > Caulobacterales > Aquidulcibacteraceae > Vitreimonas. The sequence goes on from DAOMPU010000089.1 coordinate 4,190, forward strand.
GAGCTGGCGACGGTTGAGCTGGCCGATCCGGGGCCCGGGGAAGTGCTGGTGCGCAATTCCTGGATGTCGGTCGATCCCTACATGCGCGGGCGCATGTATGACCGGCCGAGCTATGTGCCCCCGTTCGAACTCGGCAAGGCGCTGCAAGGCGGCGCCGTGGGCGCGGTGGTGAAATCGAACGACGAGCGCTTCAAGCCGGGCGACCTGGTGGAATCCATGTTTGGCTGGCGCGAGGCCTATGTGGCCAGCGCCTCCAACCTCAACAAATTGCCGGGCGGGGCGCCGCCGCAAGCGTATCTCGGCGTGCTCGGCATGCCGGGCATGACGGCTTACACCAGCTTTCATCGCATCGGCGCGCCGAAGGAAGGCGATGTGGTGTTCGTCTCGGGCGCGGCGGGCGCGGTGGGCTCGGCGGTGTGCCAGATCGCGAAAATTCGCGGCTGCACGGTGGTGGCTTCGGCGGGATCGGACGAGAAACTGGCGTGGCTCAAAAGCGTCGGCGTCGATGCCGGCGTGAATTACAAAACCGCGCCCAACCTGCTTGAAGCCGTGCGCGCGGCCGCGCCCAAGGGCATCGACATCTATTTCGACAATGTCGGCGGCGAGCACCTTGAAGTCGCGCTTGAAGTGGCGCGCCCGTTCGCGCGCTTCATCGAGTGCGGCATGATCTCGATCTACAACACCACCGAGCCGGCGCCCGGCCCGCGCAACATGAGCTACATCGTCGGCAAGCGCATCAAGATGCAGGGCTTCATCGTTTCCGACTTCATCGACATGCGCGAGCAATTCTTTACCGAGATGGGCCAATGGGTGAAGGAGGGCCGCATCAAATGGGAAGAGACGGTCGAAACCGGCGTCGAAAACGCGCCCAAAGCCTTCCTCAATCTCTTCTCCGGCGCCAATACCGGCAAAATGCTCGTCAAACTCGACTGATATGAACCCGCGTCTTTTCCAAGCCTATGTGATGGTCAATTGGAGCGCCGCCTCCAAGGCGACCACCGGCCCCGATTCCATTTGGGTCGGGGTGATGAAGCGCAATGTGCGCTTCCAGATGGCGTTCGAAGCGCACAATCCCGCCACGCGCGCGGAAGCTGAAAAGCTGATCGACGCGCAATTGGCGGAATTGAGCCGCAAGAGCGAGCGCACGCTCGTGGGCGTGGATTTCCCGCTCGGCTTTCCGCGCGGCACGGCGGCGGCGCTGAAGCTCAATGGCGAGCCTTGGCGCGCGCTGCTGGATTTCGTCGCCAAGGAAGTGAAGGACAAGCCCGACAACACGAACAATCGCTTCCAGGTCGGCGCCAAGATGAACCGGCTGATGACGGGCGAGGCCTTTCCGTTCTGGGGCGCGCCGGCGCGCGACACGCAAACGATGCTTTCGGCCAAGCGCGTGCGCGATCACGCCGAAGGCGATCTGCCCGAGTTTCGCTATTGCGAAGAGGCCGGCAAGAGCGCGGCCTCGATGTGGAAGCTTTATTATCAAGGCTCGGTCGGCGGCCAGGCGCTGACGGGGATGCCGATCGTCAAGCGCTTGCATGAGAAGCGCGCGGCGAAGCTGTGGCCGTTTGAAACCGGCTGGCGCGCCTTATCGGCCGCTGATCTTGAAGGCGTGGAAGCCGTGTTCGCCGAAGTCTCGACCGCGGCTCTCGCGCCGAAGCTGAAGGACGAGGCGCAGCTGCGCGCTGTGTGCGAGTTCTTCAATGCGCGCGACGAGAAAGGCCAGCTTGGCGCCGCCTTCGGCCCCGCGAAGGACGATCCGCGCCGCGAAGTGGTGGAGCGCGAAGAAGGCTGGATGCTAGGCGCTTAGCGCGACCTGCGGACCTCACCCCGTCCCCTGCCCCCTCCCCTCAAGGAGAGGGGGTAAAGTGTCCGCGCGCGTCAGCCACCACCAGCGCGCCAGCAGGATCGAGACGGAGAGCACGCTCGACCAGAAGATCGCCAAGAGCAGCCCCGCCACGCCCATGCCCTCGCGCTCGGCCAGCCAGAAACCCAGCACCGGCATCACCAATGCGTAGGAGAGGATGTGGCTGAAGGTGGGAAACCAATTATCGCCGCGTGCGCGCAGCGCATAGGCCGCCACCACCTGCCCGCCATCCGGCGTCAGCACCAGCGCGCACACCCACATCATCGAGGCGATCAGCAAAGCGAGGTTCGCGTCGGCCGTGTAGATGCGCGAAATCGGGTGCGCGAACACGAGCACCACGAGAGCCGCAATCAACATGCCGATCGTGTTGATGCCGAGCCCCGTCCAGCCCGCGCGCGCGGCGTCGGCGGGCGCGCGCCGGCCGATCGCTTCGGACACCAAAACGCCGCTGGCCGCGCCCGTGCCAAGCGCGATCATGAACACCAGCGCCATAACGTTCAGCAAAATCTGATAGGCTGCAACCACGTCGGCGCCGATGCGGCCCGCGATCACCGTCATGGCCGAGAACGCGCCGGCCTCCACCGCCTGGCTCACCGCCGCGGCGATGCCGACAGCGAGCAGCGCGCGATAGCTCGGCCCCTCAGCGCCAAGCGTGCGCACGCCATAGACCGCGCGATCACGCAAGAACCAGATCGCGGCGAGGATCGCCACCGCCAAAAACACGCGCGCGCCCACCGTGGCCCAAGCAGAGCCCACAGCGCCGAAATCGGGCACCCACCACACATTCAGCGCGAGATTGATCACGTTCGCCGCCCACATCACGCCGGTGGAGATGCCAGGCTTCTTGATCGCCTCAAGAAAATACGTCGCGGCGATATAGACGAGATGCAGCGGGATGGAGATGGCGAGCACCGCCATCACCTTCGCGGAAGGCGCGGCCAGCGCCTCCTCGATGCCGAACAGCGTGAACAGGTTTTTGCCGGCGAGCGACATCAGCAGCGCCGAGATCACGCCCGCAACCAGCGCCAGAACGAGCCCGCGCCGCAGCGCCACGCCGGCGCCAAGCGGGTTCTTCTCCCCCAGTGAACGCGCGGCCAGCACCTGCACGCCCTGCAGCAAACCGATCGCGGCGACCAGGAAAACGGCGGTCGGCGCCCAGCCGAGCGCCTGGTGGGGAAGCTCATCGGGCGCGAACTGCCCAACCGCGATCACATCCACCAGCGCCATGCCGATAATGCCGAGGCGCGAGAGCGCCACCGGCCCCGCAAGGCGCAGCGTGTCGATGACGTAGGGGCGCGTTTGGGCCATGGGCGCGCGGGTTTACGCGGGCGGCCGAGTCGTGTCGAGGCTCACGCGGCGGGCGGCGGCGCGACCGGTTTCAAACCTCCATAGAGATAGCTCGAAAGCCCCGCCTCAAGCGCGGAATACAAGCCAAATCCGATGAAGCCCTGCGCCGCCACAAAGGCCAGATAGCCAATTGGGTTGCTTTGCGCGACGGCCATGATCGAGGCCGGGTTGAATACGTCGATTCCGAGTGGCGCGCCGATAAGGTAGGCCAGGGCGGACACCAACACGTAAGCAGGCGCCAGCAGCATAAGCCGCGCCGCCGTGATGCGCAGCGTCGAACCCTTGGTCCACGCCCAGGTTTCGAACGTCAGGATACGCTTGAAATCGACGGTGGCCGGCGCAGCAAGATAGAGGCGGGAGGTAAGCAGCATCCATACCAGGGTGAAGAACAACGCCGTCACCACCACCGCCACCGGCTGCTCCGCCGCGAACCGCGTCATGATTTCCAACACGCGCGCCTCATCCCCGCCCGCGCCCTGCAGGTCTCCGGCGTAGGGGCCGAGCGGCCCCGCGATCAACGCGATTGCGACCGGGATGCTCAGCACGAACATCACGATGCACAGAAGGAATCCGATGATGACCATCGCCGCCCACAGGCGCGCGGCGTTGGCGACGAGCCCGCCCGTTCCCAGCGCGAGCGCGGCGCTCACCAAACCGGCATAGACGCCAGCCTGCACCAGGCCCGAAAGAACGGACGTGATCGGCCCCAATGCGGGCGCGGCCATTTGCAGCCCCGCCACGGCGACGGAAAACCCCGCGCCGATAGCCGCCGCCACCCCGATGAAGCGCGCATTGCCGCGGACAAACCGCAGCGCGGCGCCCACCGACTCGCGCACCGGAACCTCAGACGCCGCCATCGCTTCCTCCTCTGGGCCCGCTTATGCCCCGAAACCGCCTGCGCCGCGAGACTTGATGCGCCGGCCCTGGCGCGGCATGGGGAAGCGATGAAACCTGTTCACGTCGTCGGCGCCGGCATGGCGGGCTCGGAGGCCGCGTGGGCGCTGGCGAACGCCGGCGCGCCCGTGGT
>DAOMPU010000090.1:0-8373 GCA_035444925.1 Terricaulis sp.
GCGCGCAAATCTTCCGCCAGAATCGGCCCGGCGGAGACCATCTCGCGCTCGTTCAGCTCAAATGAAAGCCCGCGCCGCGTGCAGCCCGCTTCGATCGCCGCTTCGCTCAAGAGATCGGCTTCCAGGCTGTTTTGAATGTCGGCGGGGATCGCCAACGTCAGGTTGGCGTGCGCGCGTTCGCGCCAGGCCATGCGCGCGGCGCGCAGCACGCGCGCCAGCTGGGAGAACGCAAACGCTTCTTCCGCGGGTGCGCGCGGGCGCACCACGCCCGAGGCGACAGCGCCCAGGCGCAGATCGACTCGCGCTCCGATGGCGAAGGCCAAAGGCGCCGGCTCGGCCGGGCGGCGGAAAGGGATCACGTTCATAGAGGACGTGATTATGCGCCAACGCGGTTAAAAAACGCGGGTTCAAACAAGGTGAAGATGGCGTTAGCAGCAGTCGCGCTTTTTAGCGCGGCGCCACGCCCAGTTTCTCGATCTGCGCGGTTAAGGTCTGCATAAGGGCGCGCCCGATCGGGTGGTCGATGCTCTTGATCTGGTCGCGCACGATGGCGCGCAGGGTGTCCACGTGGGCGGTCACCAAAGCGGGCTTGGCGCGCGCGGCGGCGCGGCCGGCGGGCGTTTCGATCAGGCGGCAGAGCGAAGCGGCCATGTGCGTGGCCAGCGGATAGCCATAGCTTTCGCCCATGCCTTTGATGTCGTGCGCCACGCCCCAAAGCTGCTCAAGCGCAGGATCGGACCAGGCGGCGTGCTCTGCGTCCAGGCGCGCTTGCTGCAATTTGCGGATGTCGGCCTCGAGCCATTGCTGGAACGAGCCGCTCATGGCTTGGAGCGTTTCGTCCGCGCGCGCCACTGCGTCGGCGTCGAACACCGGCTTGGCGGCGTCGAGCAGCGGCATGCCGGCCTCGCGCGCGGAAATGAATTGCACCTTGGGCTTGCTCATAACGCGCAAGCTTGGCCGTGCTTTGGTGAATGGAGCGTTGACGCCGCTGCGCGGGCCTCAAGCGCCTCTTTAGACGTTGAATTGTTCGCGCAGGATGCGCTCGTCGAGCGCGTGGCCCTGGTCGAACAATAAAGTCAGCGCCGATCCGCCGTCTTCGCGCACGTCCACCGCGGCGATGTTGCGGGTTTCCTGGTTGTCCGCGGCCGCGCCCACGCCGCGCCGCTCAGGCTCCAGCACCTCGATGCGCACATGCGCGCTGTGCGGCAGCAGCGCCCCGCGCCAGCGGCGCGGGCGGAAGGCGCTGATCGGCGTCAGCGCCAGCAGCCGCGCGTTGATCGGCAGGATCGGCCCATGCGCGGAGAAGTTATACGCGGTCGAGCCCGCAGGCGTGGCCACCATCACCCCGTCGCAATGCAGCTCCGGCATGCGCACCGCGCCATCCACGCTGATGCGCAGGCGCGCCGTTTGCGCGCTTTGGCGCCAGAGCGAAACTTCGTTGAAGGCCCGCTCGGTCACGGTCTTGCCGTCGAGCGTTTCGAACCGCGCCACCAGCGGGCGCACGCGCACCTGCTCGGCGTTGGAGAGCCGCTCGACCAAGCCTTCCTCTACGTAATCATTCATTAGAAAGCCCACGGTGCCGCGGTGCATGCCGTAAACGGGCTTTTTGTCCTTCAGCCGCTGGCGCAGCGTTTCCAGCATGTGCCCATCGCCGCCCAGCGCCACGATCACCTCCGCTTCGGCCGCGCCGCTATCGCCATAGGCGTGTCGCAACCGGCGGAGCGCGTCCTGCGCTTCGGGGCGCGCATTGGCGGTGAAGTGGAGCTTCATGGGGGTGGGGCTTTGCCTTCGGGCGGGCGGGGACTACACTTTGTAGCACAAAAAGGGACGGAGTGCGAACCATGGCCGATGACGCGACCGTATCATTAAAGGGGCGCGTGAGCGCCGAGGAATGGCAGGCGCGCGTTGATTGCGCCGCGCTCTACCGGCTGGTGGCGCTGCACGGCTGGGACGACATGATCTTCACGCACATCTCGATGCGCGTGCCCGGGCCCGATCACCACTTCCTGATCAACCCGTATGGGTTTTTGTTTGAGGAGATCACCGCGTCTTCGCTGGTGAAGGTGGATCTTGAAGGCAATATCGTCGCGCCGACGCCGTATTATATCAATCCGGCGGGCTTCACGATCCATTCGGCGATCCACGCCGCGCGCGAAGATGCGCTGTGCGTGATCCATCTGCATACTGACGCCGGCGTCGGTGTTTCCGCGCAGAAAGACGGCTTGTTGCCGCTGACGCAAAACGCGCTGCTGGTGCTGCCGCAGATCGCTTATCACGGCTATGAGGGCGTTGCGCTCAATCTGGATGAACGCGAGCGCCTTGTGGCCGATCTCGGCGATAAGAAGCTCATGCTGCTGCGCAATCACGGCACGCTGGCCGTGGGCACGAGCGCGGCGGACGCCTTCATCGGCATCTTCTTCCTTGAGCGCGCCTGCGCTCAGCAAGTGGCTGCGCTCTCCGGCGGCGCCGATAAGGTGCTGACGGCGCCTGACGCCGCGCAGGAGGAAACGCGCGGCCAAAGCAAAGGGCTCGGCATGGTGTCGGGCCTCGCGTGGCCGGCCCTCAAGCGCAAGCTCGATCGCCACAACCCGGGCTACGATTCCTAAGACGGCGCGCCTTACCGCTTGGATGATTGTTGCGGTTGTGTAATTTTGCCTTCGCTTTAAACGCGAGCGGCGGGATGGGGCGTCTTCTCTTTGGCGTAGGCATGGCCTTGGCGGCCTCCGCAACGGAGGCCAAGGCCGGCGCGTGGCCCGCGCCCCGCGAAGGCCAGGAGATTATGACCAGCTCAATCGGCGTGCGCGAGGGCTACACGCTGCTGGAATCCTCGGCCTATTGGGAGGCACCGCTCGACGAGAAAACGTCAGCCGTGATCGCGCCTTGGAGCGAAACCGCCGGCGACCTGGAAAGCGGTTGGCGGGGCGAGGCGGTCGTCGGCGTAAAACGCGCTGTTTTCAAGGATGAGCACGCGGTCATGGCGGTGCAATTGGGGGCGTTTTGGCGTTCCGACCCTCCGGGCGATTGCGGCGAAGGCGGGATAGAGGCGCGCTGGCTGGGCGGGCGCAGCTTCGCACGGAGCGGATTTCTTAATATCGAGGCTGCGGCGCGCGTGCTGGACGAGGGATGCCCCGCCGGCCGATTCAGCCTTACGCTGGGTTATCGTCCGCGCGAGAATTGGCTGGCGATGGGCGAGGTATTCTATGACGCGCCCCGCGAGGGCGACGAAAGCTTGAAGCTGCAGCTAAGTCTCGTGCGGTTTGGCGACGATGGTCGCGGAATTCAGTTCGGCCTTCGCACGCGCCTTGACGGGGGCGCCGAGACGTCTCTTGTGCTAGCGTTTTGGGGGCGCCCGAGCGCCTGATCGCCGCTGCCAATGGCCACATTTAGACACACATCGGCAAAGGATTGTGTGTAGGAAACGCTACATGCTGGGCGGGATGTTCAAGCGATACGGTTTTGCGGCGGTGGTCACGTTGGCCCTCGCGGCCATGGCTTTGGTCGTGGCCGGGAAGACCGTGTTCGCCGGCGTCGGCTCCATGATGGCGGGCGCGCAGGGGCAGGCCAAAGGCGGGCCGCCTGGCGCTCCGGGCGGCCAAGTGCTCGGCGTGGCCGCGGTGGCCGCCGCCCCGCACATGTTCACCGACGGCGTGCGCGCGCTCGGCACGGCGCAAGCGCGTGAGAGCATAATCATCACCCCCAAAGTCGCCGACACCATCCGCGCCATCCGCTTCGATAGCGGTGACCGCGTACGCCAAGGCCAGGTGTTGGTGGAAATGGCCAGCGTCGAGCAATTGGCCTCCGTAGCCGAAGCGCGCGCCGCCAACGACGCGGCCCAGGAAGAGCTCCGCCGTTTCCAAGAATTGTATGATCGGGGCTTTGCCTCGCAGGCGCGCCTCGATGCTGTGCGCGCCGCCGCCGACGCGGCCCAGGCGCGCCTGAACGCGGGCGGCTCGCGCGCCGCCGATCGCACCATCCGCGCGCCCTTCGCCGGCATTGTCGGCCTGCGCACCGCGAGCCCCGGCCAATACATGCAGCCCGGCGGCCAGATCGGCACGCTGGATGACATCGGCGAGATCAAGCTCGATTTCGACGTACCGGAAACGCAGCTTGCGCGTGTCAACGCCGGCGTCGCCATCGTGGCGCGCACCGCAGCCTTCCCCGACCGCACCTTCACCGGCGCGATCGATCACGTCGATACCCGCGTCGATCCCGCCACGCGCACGGTCCGCGTGCGCGCCATCCTGCCCAACCGCGACGAGACGTTGCGCCCCGGCATGCTGATGACGGTGGAGGTGCGCTCCAATCCGCGCGAGGCGCTTGCGGTGCCGGAGATCGCTATTCTTGAAGAAGCCGGCGGTTCTTACGTCTATCGGGTGAACCCGGCCGACGGCGCCAATCTGGTTGAGCGCGTGTCGATTTCCACCGGCCAGCGCGCGGGCGGCATGGCCGAAGTGCTTTCCGGGCTGGAGGGCGGCGATCTCGTCATCACCGAAGGGGTGCAGAGCGTGCGGCCGGGCCAGCCGGTGCGCGTCAATACGCCAGCGCCGGCTGAAGCGCCGGCGGCTGGCGAATTGCGGCCGCGCGGGTAAGGGCGATGACGCTCTCCGATCTTTCGGTTCGCCGGCCGGTTCTCGCCACCGTCTTTTCTTTGCTGATCATCGCGTTCGGATTGATCGCCTTTGCATCGCTGCCGCTGCGCGAGCTGCCGGATGTCGATCAGCCGGTGGTCTCGATCAGCGCCAGCTATCCTGGCGCCTCGGCCGAAGTGGTCGAAAACCAAGTCACGCGCATCATCGAGGATCAGCTCTCGGGCATTGACGGCATCGACGTCATCAACGCGACCAGCCGCGACGGGCGATCGTCCATCTCCATCGAATTCTCACTCGACCGCGATCTGGAAGACGCAACCAACGACGTGCGCAACGCCGTCAGCCGCGCGCGCGGGCAATTGCCGGCCGATATCGATGAGCCGATCATCCGCAAAGCCGACGCTGACGCCGACGCCATCATCTGGTTCGCCGTAACCTCCACCTCGCTCGATCGCACCCAGCTGACCGATTATGTCGAGCGTTACATCGTCGATCGCCTTGCCGTGCTGAACGGGGTGGCCAACATTCAGGTGGGCGGCAGCTTCCGCCCCTCGCTGCGCATCTGGCTCGATACCAACGCCATGGCCGCGCGCGGGCTGACCGTGCAGGACGTGGAGAACGCGCTGCGCGCGCAGAACGTCGAATTGCCGGCAGGCTACGTGCAGAGCCAGGAGCGTGACTACCAAGTGCGGGTCGCGCGCGCCTTCGAAACGCCCGAACAATTTGAACGCCTGCCGCTACGCTCGGGCGCGGATCCAAACGCCGTCGTGGTGCGCCTGGGGGATGTCGCGCGCGTTGAAATGGCGCCGGAAGACACGCGCCGCATCTTCCGCGGCAACAGCGTCGATCAGGTGGGCATCGGCATTGTGCGCCAGTCGCGTTCGAATGCGCTTGAAGTCGGACGCCAGGTAAAGGCCGAGATCGAGCGCATCCGTCCCTCGCTGCCGTCCGGCACCGATATTCTGCTCAGCTACGATTCCACGCTCTTTATCGACCGCGCGATCCAGAAGGTCGGCCAGGTGCTGCTGGAATGCACCGTGCTCGTGGTGCTGGTGATTTTCCTGTTCCTGGGCTCATGGCGCGCGGCGTTCGTGCCGGCGGCGGTTATTCCCGTCTGCCTGATCGGCGCTTTTTTGGTGATGTCGGTGTTCGGCTTCTCCATCAATCTGCTGACCTTGCTGGCGCTGGTGCTGGCGATTGGATTGGTGGTGGACGATTCCATCATCGTGCTGGAGAACGTGCAGCGGCGCGTCGATACGCTGGGCGAGCCGCCATTGGTGGCGGCCGAGCGCGGCACGCGCCAAGTGTTTTTCGCCATCGTCGCAACGTCAGCCGTGCTGGTGGCGGTGTTTACGCCGCTGCTGTTCGTGCAGGGTTATGTCGGCGCTTTGTTCGTCGAGTTGGCGGTGGTGATTTCCGGCGTCATCGTGATTTCGGCGTTCTGCTCGCTCTCGCTCTCGCCGATGATGTGCTCGAAGCTGGTCAAACCGGTGAAATCCAGCACCAGGCTCAGCCGCTTTATCGACAAGACGTTGGACGGGGTGCGCGCCTCTTATCGCGCTTCGCTGGAAGCGGCGTTGAAAGCCAAGGCGCTGGTGTTCGGCGTGTTTGTCGGCGTGCTGGCGGTGGGCGGCTTCATCATCTCGCAGCTCTCTTCCGAACTCACCCCTCCGGAAGATCGCGGCAACCTCATCGTGTTCGCACAGGCGCCTGAGGGCTCGGGCTTCGATTATATGAGCCGCGTCATGGGGCAGGTCGAAGATGTGCTGAAGACCTACGTCGATAGCGGCGAGGCGCAGTACGTGATGATCGTGGTGCCTGGCTTCGGCGATGCGGGCACCAACCGTTTCAATTCGGGCATCGCGCGCGTTTTCCTGGCCAATTGGGAAGATCGCCATCGCAGCGGCGCGGAGATCGAAACCGAGATCAATCAGCGCCTCGGGCAAATTCCAGGCGCCACCGTGCGCGCGCGCATGCAGAATCCGTTCTCGGGCCGCGGCGCCGACGGCGCTTCCATCGTGCTGCTGGGCTCGACCTATGAGGAACTCGCCGCGGTCGCCAACCGCGTGGTCGATCGCATGCGCGAAAGCCCGAACTTCCAGCGCCCGCGCATGAATTATGAGCCGACATCGCCGCGCGTGCTGGTTGATATTGATCGTGAACGCGCCGCCGCGCTTGGCGTGTCGGTCACGGCGATCGGGCGCACGCTGGAAGCCACCATGGGCCAGCGCCGGGTCAACACGATCAGCGATCGCGGCGAAGAATATTACGTTTACATCCAGGCCGAGCGGGACGAGCGCTCCAATATCGACGACCTCTCGAACAAGTACGTCCGCTCCGACCGCACAGGCGAATTGGTCCCGCTTTCGACTCTGGTGAACACGCGCACGATGGGCGACGCGTCCGAGCGCCGGCGCATGAACCGGCAGGCCGCCGTCACCATCTCAGCCTCGATCGTCGGCGACTACGCGATCGGCGACGCCATCACCGAGCTTGAGCGGATCACGCGCGAGGAGATCGGCGAGGCGCCGATCACGCTCGATTACACCGGCGCGGCGCGCCAATATCAGCAGGCGTCGGGCGCCATCATGTTTGCGTTCGGCTTCGCGCTGCTCATCGTGTTCCTCGTTTTGGCGGCGCAGTTTGAAAGCTTCGTGCACCCGTTCATTATCATGCTGGCGGTGCCGCTGGCGGTGACTGGGGGGCTGTTCGGCCTTTTCCTGTTCGACGAAACGCTGAACATCTACAGCCAGATTGGCCTCATCATCTTGATCGCGCTGTCGGCCAAGAACGGCATTTTGATTGTCGAATTCGCCAATCAGATGCGCGACGAGGGGCGCAATGTGCGCGAGGCCATCCTTGAAGCCGCCGATATCCGGCTGCGCCCGGTGCTGATGACCTCGATCGCCACCATTGTCGGCGTCGTGCCGCTGATCATCGGCCATGGCGCGGGCGCCGAGAGCCGCATGACGATCGGCGTCGTCATTTTCTTCGGGCTTTTGGTGGCCACCATGCTCACGCTGTTCGTGGTGCCGACATTCTACGATCTGCTGGCGCGCTACACCAAATCGCCGGACGCCACCGCCAAGGAAATCGAAGGCTTCGGCCACGACGAAGCGGCCTCGCGCCCGGCGGAGTAATCACTCGCTGGGGGCGGTTGGCTCGCCTGCTGGGGCGGGCGCTGTCTCCACCATCAGGAACGCAATCAGATTGCGGCGCTGCTCGGCGTCGCGCACGCCGGCGAACGCCATGCGGTTGCCGGGCAGGAAGGTGCGCGGATTTTCCAGCCAATGATCGAGCTTGGCTGCATCCCATTTGAAGTTCGCGTCCTGCACCGCCTGCGAGTACGCAAAGCCTTCGCGGGCGCCGATGTCGCGATCAAACAGGCCGTAGAGATTGGGGCCCTGGCGATCTTGCCCGCCCTCATTGGTCGTATGGCAGGAGACGCACTGGCCGAAGGCGCTGCGCCCGGCCAGATAATTGGCTTCATTGTAGGGCGCCGCCAGCAGCGTCACACGCGCTTGCATGATTGTGGAATCCGGGCGCGGCGGGGGCGGCGCGGGCGCGGCTTGTTCTGAGTCGCCAGAAGGGCCGCACGCGCACAACACCGCGAGCGAGGCGGCCAGAATCAATCGGCGCATGCGCGCACTCCTGAATTGTGATGCTTATGCAATCTTGTGCCGTGCGTGCGTTTTGCCCATGCGACGCAGCGACGCCTGCGTGCCGCCAGAGGGACTCGAACCCCCGACCCCCTGATTACAAATCAGGTGCTCTACCAGCTGAG
>DAOMPU010000091.1:0-8325 GCA_035444925.1 Terricaulis sp.
GCCATACGAACTTGCCGTCGCGATCCTTGCGGAACCAATTGACGAAGAAAATCTTCGGCAGCTGGGCGCCCTTGCGCTCGCCCATCTTCAGCCAGTGCGCGAAATAATCGCCCATGTGATAGCCGCAGAACGGCAGCATCGCGAACGGATCGCGGCGCAGCTCGCCCACCTTGTTTTCCGCGGCGGCGGTGCCTTCGGAGGCGACGTTGGAGGCCAGGAAAACGCCGTGCGCCCAATCGAACGATTCCGTCACCAGCGGCACCGCGCTGGCGCGGCGCCCGCCAAACAGGATCGCGTCGATCGGCACGCCCTTGGGGTCTTCCCATTCCGGCGCGATCACCGGGCATTGCCCGGCCGGCACGGCAAAGCGCGCGTTCGGGTGCGCGGCGGGGAATTTGGTGTCGGACGCGACGTAGCGCTGGCCCTGCCAATCGGTGAGGCCGGCGGGCGGCTCCTTGGAGAGCCCTTCCCACCACACGTCGCCGTCGTCGGTCAGCGCCACGTTGGTGAACACGGTGTTGGCGTAGAGCGTGTCCAGCGCGGATTTGTTGGTTTTGGCGCCGGTGCCGGGCGCGACGCCGAAGAAGCCTGCTTCCGGGTTGATGGCGTAGAGGCGCCCGTCATCGCCAAAACGCATCCAGCAGATGTCGTCGCCGATGGTCTCGGCTTTCCAGCCGGGAATGGTCGGCTGCAGCATGGCGAGATTGGTTTTGCCGCACGCGCTCGGGAACGCCGCGGCGATGTATTTGGCTTCGCCCTTGGGATTGGTGAGCTTGAGGATGAGCATGTGCTCGGCCAGCCAGCCCTCATCGCGCGCCATCACCGAGGCGATGCGCAGCGCGTAGCACTTCTTGCCGAGCAGCGCGTTGCCGCCGTAGCCGGAGCCGTAGCTCCAAATCTCGCGCGTTTCCGGATAGTGGACGATCCACTTTTCTTCGTTGCACGGCCACGGCACGTCCTTTTCGCCGTCCGCCAGCGGGGCGCCCAGCGTGTGCACGGCCGGCACGAAGAATCCGTTTTCGCCGATTTCATCGAGCGCGCCTTTGCCCATGCGGGTCATGATGCGCATCGAGGCGGCCACATAGCCGCTATCGGTGATCTCCACGCCGAGCTGGGAAATCTTCGAGCCCAGCGGCCCCATGCAGAACGGCACGACATACATCGTGCGCCCACGCATGCAGCCGTCAAACAGCCCGGCCAGCTTGGCGCGCATTTCGGCCGGCGGGAACCAATTATTGGTCGGGCCCGCGTCGGCCTCGCTTTGCGAGCAGATGTAGGTTTGCTTTTCCACGCGCGCGACGTCCTTGGGATCGGAGGCGGCGTAGAAGGAATTGGGGCGTGCTTCGGGGTTGAGGCGCTTCAGCGTGCCGGCGGCGACCAATTCATTGGTCAGCCTTTCCCACTCGGCCTCCGAACCATCGCACCAATAGACGCGCGCGGGCTTGGTCAGCGCCGCGATCTCCTCGACCCAGGCCACAAGCTTCTTGTGTTTGGTCGGGGCGGGGTGAAGGCCAGGAATATCTACGCTCAACGGAATCCCTCCGGGCCGCCTCTGGGAGAGCGGCGCCTACGAAACGATCAGCCTAAAACGGACTTGGAGGGGGGCATGTCAAATTTGTTCTGCCCATCCGATGTGACGCGCGGCCGCATTCGCATTTGCCACCGGTGGCAATCGCTTTTGTGGGTCAGCTATGCAGAGGCGCTAGCCTGGGCGGTGCGCCGTTAAGCACACCGCCCAGAAGAACCTCTAGGCGCGCTGCGCGGCGGTCCAGCCGCGCATCACCGCCTCGAGCACCGAGAGCGGCACCGAGCCGTTGGCGAGCATGGTGTCGTGGAAGCCTTTGAGATCGAAGCGGTCGCCCAGCGCGGCCTTGGCCTCATCGCGCAGGCGATTGATGACGAGGCGGCCCACCATGTAGCTGCAGGCTTGGCCCGGCCACACGCTGTAGCGCTCGATCTCGGTGGTGACCGAGCTTTCCTGATCGCCGGTGGCTTCCATCATGGATTGGATCGCCTGTTCGCGGCTCCAGCGCAGATGGTGCATGCCGGTATCGACCACCAGGCGCGAGGCGCGGAACGTGGCCGATTGCAGATAGCCAAGCCGGCCCAGCGGATCCTCGGCATAAACGCCAAGCTCATCGCACAATTGCTCCGCGTAAAGCGCCCAGCCCTCGCCGAACGAGGAGAAGCCCAAGAGCGCGCTGCGGATGAAGGGCAGTTCGCCCGCCTCCTGCTGGATCGAGCCCTGCCAGTGATGGCCCGGCACGCCCTCGTGATAATTCAACGTCGGCAGCGTGAAGCGCGGCCATTCGTGCGTGTTGCGCAGATTGATGAAGTAGGCGCCCGGGCGTGAGCCATCGAGCGCGCCGCGCTGATAATAGCCGCCCGGCGCGCCCGCTTCCGTGAAGGGCGGGATGCGGCGGATTTCCAGCTGCGCTTGCGCCAACGTGCCAAAGACTTGCGGCATCAGCGTCAGCACATGCTGGGTTTGCGTGTTGAGATCGGCCAGGATCTGCGCGCGGCCTTCATCGGTGTTGGGATAGAGCTGATCGGGGCGCTGCGCCAAAGCCTGCATGCGCTGGGTGACGGAGCCTTCATTCATGCCTTGCGCGCGCAGGATCGAATCCATCTCGGCATGGAATTGCGCGATCAGCTCGCGGCCGGTGTCGTGGATTTCCTGCGGCTCCATCGTCGTCGTCGTGCGGCTTTGCAGGGCGGCGCGGTACATCTCTTCCCCGCGCGGCAGGCGCCAGCAGCCGGCGTCGTGCACCGCTTGCGGGCGCACGGCTTGCAGCGCTTCGATCTGGCGCTGGAAGGCTGGCATCACGCGCTCGCGGATCGCGGTTTCGGCGCGCGCGAGATAGCCCGCGCGCTCGGCCTCCGGGATATCCGCCGCTTGCGGCAGGCGGCGCGCCAGCGATTGCACGATCGCGGTTTCGCCCGGCGCGGTTTGCGCGAAGGCGGTGAGCTGGGTGATGGCTTTATCGATGGCGAAATCCGGCGCGATCACGCCCGCGCGCGCGTCTTCGCCGATGATCGCGGTTTGCGTGTCCATCATGCCGGGGAAGCCTTCAAGGCGCGTCAGGAACGCATCGGCTTCCTCGCGGCTGCGGATCGGGTGGGTTTGCGCCAGGAAGTTCGGCATCGAGGAATAAACGCCGGTCAGCTGCGTGACCACGTACGGCGCGCCCGCGCCGCCGCCCACGCTGAAGGCGCTGTTGGCGAGGCTGTTTTCCAGCGAGGTGCGCACCACGTCATGCGTGATCTGCTCCTGCGGCTCCAGCCGGTCGCGCCGGATGGCGTTGAGATCGCGCAATGCGCGCTGGGTGGCGGCGCGCTGCTCGCGGTCGCCCTGTTTGGAGGGATCGGAGAGGCGGTCGATAAAACGCCCGCCGGCGCGTTCTTCAGTGACGCCGAGCGAGGTGGCGCGCTCGGGCGAGCGGCGCAGCATCTCGGTGGAGATGCGCTCCAGCAGCGTGTTGAAGCGGGCGCTATGCGGCGCGGCGAACGCGGGCGCGGCTGCGGAAAGCGCAAGCGCGGCGGCGCCGGAACCCAAAACGGCGCGACGTGAAAGCTGCATGATGTTCCCCCGATTGAATGTCGGGGCGCACCCTAGCGAGCGGGCGGGGCGCGACAAACCCCTTGCGACCAAAGGCTAGAGTTTGAAGCCCGCCACCACCGGAACATGGTCGCTTGGCCGCTCCCACGAGCGGCAGGGCACATGGATGTGGAACGCTTCCGCGCGCGAGGCGGGGGCGAGGTCTTCGCTGGCCCAGATGTGATCGAGGCGCCGGCCGCGATTGTTCTTGGTCCAATCGGGGCTGCGATAGCTCCACCAGGTGAAGAGCTTTTCCGGCGCGGGCTTGTGCAGGCGCGCAAGGTCAACGAAGCGCCCGGCCGCGAGCGCCGCATCCAGCCGCGTGGTTTCGCCCGGCGTGTGCGAGACAACATCAAGCAATTGCTTGTGGCTCCACACGTCGAACTCGCCCGGCGCGACGTTGAGATCGCCCACCAGCACGGTGGGCGCGGTGCGCTTTTTATATTCGCGCTTCATGCGGTCGAGCACGTCGAGCTTGTGCTGAAATTTCGGATTGGCGATCGGATCGGGCACGTCCGCGCCGGCGGGCACGTAGAGGTTATGCACCTCGACGCCGGCGATTTTCGCGGCGGCCACGCGCGCTTCTTCTTTCGGGCAAAGCTTCGGGCCGGCGAGCGGCTCAAGCTTCAGCTTCGAGACGATGGCCACGCCGTGCCAGCCCTTTTGGCCGACCACGTGCATGTGCTTGTAGCCGGCCTCCTTGAAGGCCTTCTCGGGAAACTCGCCGTTGCGGCATTTGATTTCCTGCAGGCACAGCACGTCGGGTTTTGCTTCCGCGAGGAAGCGGCAAACCATGGCGATGCGCAGGCGGACGGAATTGATGTTCCAGGAAGCGATGCGAAGCATGGGGCGCTGTTTGGCGGCTCGCGGCGGGTTTGTCCAAAACGAAGGAGCCCCGGCGCGTTCCGCGGCCGGGGCTCCAAAGCGCCTTGAGGGGGGCGCGAGGGGCGCATCGGCAGGGGAAGGCCGACGCTCGCGGACGCCACACTGGATTCGTCAGCGGGGGGACGACGCCAATCCAGGGGGATGAGCAGCGTCCGCAAGTGTCATATACGCCACAGCTGTGGAAAATTCAAGGTCCGTTAAGGGAAATTCCTTGTCACGAAGCGCGTTACGCGACAGGCCCGCTGCCCCTTACCGGCGCCGGCGATCCTCCAGCTGATCGCTGAGGCGGAAGAGATTGCGATCGAGGCTCGCGGGCTGGGTGATGTCCGATAGCGTGATGCGCGTGCGCGCGCCGGTCGCGTCGGTGACATCCCAGGAGCGCAGCTCGGCGTTCTCGCCATGGAAATTGAGCGTGATGAGGCCATCGGTTTGGCCGCTGCGGTCGCGCGCGGTGATCATGGTCCAGGGGCCGGAGCGCGAAACGCGCGTGATGCGGGCCTGACGCTCCAAATCAATGCGCTCGCCGAGGATCAGATTGAGCGGGGTGGAGCGCAGCGAGGTGCGCTCGGTGGTGCGCAAGGCGGTGTCGCGCATGGCCACGACGCTGCCGTCCGAGACGATCAGCAAAGTGGCGGGTGCGTCGTATTCAAAGCGCAGGCGCCCGGGGCGCTGCAGGTAGAAATTGCCGGTGGAGCGGCTTCCGCCCGGGGCGGTTTGCACAAAGCGGCCCTGCAGGCGCTGGACGCTGTTCAGGGTGCTGTTGGCGGCGGCCAGGGCGGCGGCGCGCGCCTCGCCTTCCAGCGCCGTGATCTGTTGCGGCGCGGCGGCGCGGGGGCGCAGGTCGTCCTGAGCGAAGGCGGGGGCGCAAAGCGCCAAGGCGGCGATGCCGGTGAGGGCGAGGCGTCTGTTCATGAGGGTCATGTGGCCCAAACGCATGGCGGAAAAAAGAGTTCTCCGTGGCGCGCCCAACGAAAGTGTGAGGCGGTTTCGTGCCCGGGGCGCGCCACAATTTGAGATTCCCGCGCTCCGGGCGGCGAACCGGGCCCACTTCGCCTGAGCGCGGGCCCAGAAATGGCCTTTTGTATTCATCCGTGGTTCATGCGGGCGGCGAAGGCGCTTGGATTGGCGGGCCGAAGGGCGCTTGATCCCATCCAATCGATTCGCGGGGGCGAGGGATGACACCAACGAGCTTTATGGACACGCAGGGGCTTCGCGCCGTCGGCTGGTCCGGATTTTTGGACGCCGCGCACGTCACCGAGGCGGTGGCGGCGCTGACGCTGGCGATCGCGCTGGGCGCGGCTTTGGCCTTCCACCCCACCACGCGGCGCGCGGTGGACACGCGCGCGGAAGCGGAGCTGCCGAAGGTGTCGATCATGTACGCGCTGGTGGGCGCGATGGTCGGCGTCTTGGTGCTGCAATACGGGCTGGTGATCGGCTTCATCGTGTTTGGCCTGGGCGGCCTGATGCGCTTTCGCACCGATACGAACTCCACGCGCGATACCGGGCGGCTGATCATCGTCACGCTGCTGGGGCTGATCGCGGGGCTCAACCTGCCGCACTTCGCGGTGATCTCGGCGGCGTTCGCCTGGGTGCTGATCTATATTTTCGACGGCCACCCGGTGTGCGAGCTCGAAGTGCACGAAATTCCGAAGGGCAAGGTGAAGGAAGCGGCCGAAGCCTATCGCGCCGTGCTGGCCGAGTTGAAGTGCACGTTGATCAGCGAGAACAAATCCTTCGGCAAAGGCCGCATCGATTACGTATTCCGCGCGCCGCGCGCGTCAACGCAGGCGCAGCTGCACTCGGCGCTGTGCGAGCGCGTGCCGCCCGAACTGCGCGGCGAGATCGACTGGGAGATCGAGTAGGCGCTTAAGCGTACGTTGCGGACGCCGGCGCCGGCTCCTCCGCCGCACGATCAACCCCCGTGCTGTGCGCAGCGTTTTCCTCCGGCGTTACGAATACGCCCAGCTGGCGCGCGATGGCGCCGGCCTTGGCGCTTGAGGTCAGCATCGCGATCGGCGCGGAGAAAAGCAGCCCGATCAGGATCGGCGCGGTCCAGATCACCAGATCGGAGAAGGGTGCGGCGATCGCCAGCAACGCCACACCCAGCAGCGTCGGCGCGCGATTGGCGCGCCAGGCTTCAGGCCAGGGCGCGCGCGAAGCGCTGCGCCGCTGCGCGTTCCAGCCGGTATCGACGCCGCACACCACTTCAAACACCGCCCGGCAAGCGATCAGCATGCGCACCGGCGCCATCAAAGCTGACATGACGAATTCAGCCGCCAAGCCAGCCCCAAGCGCGAACGCGCCGCCAAAGGCGCGCCGCTCTTTGGCGTCGAACAAGATCAGCGCCGCGCCCATCAGCTTCGGCCCGAACAGCATGACGATGGTGAGCACGATGCTCCAATGCAGCTCGAACACTTGCTCGACGCCGCCGCCAAACCAAGGCGCGCCCGGCTCTGGGAAGCCTTGCTGCACCCTGAGGCCAATGCCGGCCGCGAGAAACGCCAGCCAAAGCGGGCCGGCGACATAGACCATCGCCGCCATCAGAATTTGCACGCGCGCCAGCCAGTGCAGGCCGCGCGCGTTGAGCAGCGAGAGGTGTTGCAGATTGCCCTGGCACCAGCGCCGGTCGCGCACGGCTTCGTCCACCAGCGTGGGCGGGCATTCTTCGTAGGAGCCCTCCAGCATCGGCGCCATCGCCACCGCCCAGCCGGCGCGGCGCATGAACCAGCCCTCGACCACGTCGTGGCTTAGGATGTCGCCGCCGAAGGGCGCGGCGCCGGGCAAGCGCGGCAGCGCGGCGGCTTCGGCGAAGGCGCGCACGCGCACTATGGCGTTGTGGCCCCAATAGAGGCTTTCATCGCCGGTCCACCAGGCGATCCCGGCGGTGGCGACGCGGCCATAGAGGCGAATGCCGAATTGCACGTGGCGCGCAAACAGCGTCTCGCCGCCCACGCCCATGGGCGTGGTTTGCAGCACGCCGAGATCAGGGCGCGCCTCCATCGCGTTGGCGAGGCCGACCAGCAGATCCGCGCTCATCAGCGAATCCGCGTCGAGCACGATCATGTGGTCATAGGCGCCACCGTGATTGCGCACCCAATCATTGATGTTGCCGGCCTTGCGCCCGGCATTGTTGGTGCGGCGGCGGTAGAAGAAGGCGCTGGCGGCGTGCGCGGCGGCGTACTTGGCTTGAGCTTCTTCCTCGCGGGCGAGGCTCGCCTCGTTGCTATCGCTCAGCACGAAGAAATCGAAATTGCGGCTTTGGCCTTTGCGCTGGAGCGCTGCGTCCATACTGGCCAGGCGCGCATAGACGGCGGCGATGTCTTCGTTGCGCACGGGCGCCAGCATGGCCACGCGCGGCGTGCGCGCGGGCGCGGGAATGTTTTCCAGGCGCATGAAATCGCGCGGGCGCGCCAGCATCAGCACGAAACCCGCCAGCGCGCTGCAGAACCAGCAGGAAATGCCCACAAACAGCGGCCCAAACAGCAACAATCCGGCCAGCTCAAGCGCGGTGAGCCCCTCGCCAATGAAAAGCTCAAGCGGCGCCATCCAGGCGGCCGCCGTCAGCACCAAAGTGGCGATCAACAGCCCGGCGCGGCGCCACGCCATCTCCGCGATTGCGCCGCGCGCGGGCGCAAGGCGCGCATGCAGCTTCTGCTCAGGCATCGCCAACGGCGCACGCGGCGGCATGAGGTGTGGTTCAATCTGATCGTACGGCAAGTGCGGCCCCCGAAGCGCATTAGAGCGCGCGCCGCTCGGCATTCGAGGGGCTGCGCGGCGCTTCATTGCGTCAGGGCGCGTTTAGCTCACAAATGAGGCGCGCCCGATCAGCAATGCGGCAGGGC
>DAOMPU010000092.1:0-4484 GCA_035444925.1 Terricaulis sp.
CAGCACCATCAGCAGGTAAAGCACGAAGAAAAACGCCGTCGGCACGTCGGGCTTCAGCAGCACCCGGCGCAGCAGCGCCGCCCCCATCGCCGCCAGCAGCCCCACGAAGGCGATCAACCCAAACCAGCCGGTGTCCACCCGGATCTGCCGGAACTGATCGTGGAAATGGAAGGTGCGCCCGTCGCTGATGCCGGCAAGGCGACGCAGGCCGATGCTTTCGCTGGAATCGCCGATCCAGATCGCCTGATAGCCGTAGCCGAATAGCGGGCGCCGCTCGGCCAGATCATCCGCCGCGGCCCAGAGGAAAACGCGGCCCGTCAGCGTGGGGTCTTTGTTCAGCGTTTCAAACAGGAAGCGGTTCATCGCATCCAGAATTTCCGGCAGCACCAACGTGATCGGAGCCAGCACCAGCACCGCCGCGATCAAAGTGGCCAGCCGCCCCCCGGGCGTGAAACGCTGCAACAGCCAGAGCCCGAACATGGCCGCCGAGCCGCCAATCGCCATCAGCAGCGCCGTAGCGGAATTGACCTCAAGCACCAGATAAAGCGCCAGCGGGAACGAAAGCACCGCAACCCAGCGCAGCGCCACGAAGCGCACGCCCATCAGCAGCATCGCCAGCGCCGACATCATCAGCAATTGCGCTTCATAGCCGAGCTGGTTTTTCGAGCCCGTCAGCCCGATCAGCACCATGCCTTCCGCCGAACTGCCTTGCCGCCCGTTCAGGATGCACAGGATGCAGAACACGAACGTGCTGCACGCGAACACGATCAGGAAGCGCCGCGGCGTTAACAGGCGCGCCAGCAGAATGCCCATGAACATGGTGAAGATGAATTGCGCCCCGTAGCGCAGCGATGTGGCCGGCGCATCCGACCAAATGGCCGAAGCGGTGGCGATGATCGGCGTCAGCAGCAGCGGCCACCAGCGCGCGATGATCTCCACGAACGACATCGGGCGCAGCAAAAACAGCAGCCCCACGAGCCCAACCTCGGCCAAAATCAGGAACGGCCCGACCACAGGGAGCTGGGTCGAGATCATGATGAAGATCAAGAAGGCCGCGATTTCGGGCAGATATGCGATTAGAGCCATGGGGGCGCCTCGGCCAAGCAAGCCTTGCGCCGGTCTTAGCGCGGGCGCGCCGTTAACGCCAATGGCGCAGAACGCCCCCTCCCCGGGCCTCGGCTTTCAGCACCTAGCGGGGGAACGCGTCCTCCAGGCGCGTAATCCCGATCGTCTCGATCGCAGCGCGCGCTTCATCCATGCTGGCCCCGCCAGCGCCGGCGATGCTCACCGCCAGCCGCCGGCCGATGATCGTGTAGCGCACGCTTTCGGCGGAAACATCCTCCGCCACAAGCCGGCCCTGCGTGATCTGATGGCGCGCGTAGCCGTGCGCATCCTGGCGCACGCTGAGTCCGCGCATCGCCGCATCCGTCACGCTCAGCGCCCCGCGCTGGCCGAGATGGGTGATGGTGATGCTGAGGCGCGCATCGCCGCGCGCATATTCGGCCTCCGCTTGCGCCCCGCCCGGCGCCGCCGCGCGCGCCACGCTGACGCGCTGATAGCCGCCCGGCAAGCTGGACGGCAAAAAGCCCTCCAGCGCCTCCGCGCTCACGCCCGAGGCGGCGGCGCTGTCGCTAAAGGCGCGCAGGCTTGGCGGATCGAGCGCCGTCAGCCGCGCAGGCGCCGCATCCGCCGGCGCCTCCGCCGCTTGGCCGAAGCGGATGTGCTGGCTCTTGCTGCGCACCGCATCCATCGCCGCGCCGAACGCGTACGTCGCCACGATCGCGGCCAGCGCAAACGCGCCAAGAACGCTCCAAAAATAGCCGATGCGCTTTTCTTCCGAGGCGCCGGTGAGGCGCGGCAAGCCGATATAGATCAGCGCCAACGAATAGATCGCGCCAGTGGCGAGCACGTAGGGCGCCAGCGCCGGCGCCAGCATGCCCACGCCCGCGATCAGAAACGCCGTTGCGCCATAGCCGCTAAGCTGGGCTGCGCGCCCCGGCGCGGGCGCGACGCCAAAACGCGGCGCCAGCATTTCAATCAGCCTCGCCAGCAGCGCAACGCCCGCCAGCGCCATCACAAAACGCAGCGCCGCCGCAATTGGCTGCGCGATCAGCGTTTCGCCGTCGAACGTGAAATCGGCCGCCATCAGCGCGCCAAGAAAACCGCACAGCGCCATGAGCAACGCCAGTGGCGCTGCATGCTTGGCCAGCACACCGCCCGGCTCCTCGCGTGCGATCGCATCCCACGCCAGCGGCGGATCCCAGATCAGCCGCTTGACGCGGCCGACCAAACCGGGCGCGGCGTCCAAGCTCATGTCACGCAGGAAGCCAGCGAAAGCAGCACGATGCCGCAGACCATCACCGCGATCGTCACCGTCGCGGCATAGCCGAGCGCGCGATCTTCCGGCGCTTTCATCAAGATCGGCAGGCCGCGATACATGAGATAGACCATGGCCGCGAGCGCAAACAGCGAAAGCCACCAAAGCGGGGGCCACAGCGAAAACACGCCGGAGAGAAATGCCGGCGTCAGCGAATAGGCCGCCACCTTCTGCGCCGCGAGATCATCCTGGTCCGCATCGAAGTGCGCGGCGACCGCGTTGATCAAAATGCCCAGCAGTCCAACCAGCGCCACCGCCACCAGCCAGAACACCACGCCATTGACGATCGCATCGACAAACGCCGGCCGCTCCATCGCTTCGCCAACGCGCTGGCCGAACACGTAGCGGCCGAGGATGTCGCAAATCGGCGGGATCGCCGCGAGCGGCGCGGCATAGCCGACCAGGATCGCGGGGATCGTGGTTTTCTCGGCGCGAATTTGCTCCCACTCGGCTTTCGGGTCTTTGAACAGCCCGTACGCGCGCGAGAGGATGAATTCGGATTTGTGCAGCGCCTCCTCGGCCTGCTTCTTGGCGTTCTCCACGCTGAAGCGGTGCGAGGAAGCGGGCTTTTCTGCGTCGTCTTCGGACAAAGAGGGAACTCCGGTTCGGCACAGTAGGCGCCAGCCGCGTGCGAGACGCAAGGCCGGCGCGTTATCCAGCTACGCCTTAAACGGATCGCGCATCAGGATCACGTCCTCGCGCTCGGGGCTGGTGCTGACCAGCGCCGCCGGGCAGCCGATCAATTCTTCGATGCGGCGAATATATTTGATCGCTTTCGCCGGCAGATCGCGTGAGGAGCGCGCGCCTTTGGTGGTTTTCTTCCAGCCGTCGAGCGTTTCGTAGATCGGCTCCACCGCCTGCTGATCCTTCACGCCGGCGGGCAGGTAATCCAGCACTTTGTCGCCCAGCTTGTAGCCTGTGCAGATTTTGATCTCATCAAAGCCATCGAGCACGTCGAGCTTGGTCAGCGCGATTCCATCGGCGCCCGAGAGCACGATGGATTGGCGCACCAGCACCGCATCGAACCAGCCGCAGCGGCGCGCGCGACCTGTATTGGTGCCAAATTCGTGGCCGACTTCGCCGAGCCGCTTGCCGACATCATCATGTAGCTCGGTTGGGAACGGCCCCGCGCCTACGCGCGTGGTGTAGGCCTTCACCAGCGCCAGCACGTAGCTGATCTTGCCTGGCCCCGCGCCCGAGCCCGCCGCCGCCTGCCCCGCCGCCACGTTGGAGGAGGTGACGAACGGATAGGTGCCGTGATCCACATCAAGCAGCGAACCTTGCGCGCCTTCAAACAGCACGCGCTTGCTTTCCTGAAACGCCGCATCGAGCGTGCGCCAAGCCGGGCGCGCATAGGGCAGCACTTTCGGCGCGATCGCCGCCAACTCGCCCTTCAGCGCCTCGACATCAATTTCCGGCAGGCCCAAGCCGCTGCGCAGCGCGTTGTGGTGCGCGGTGAGGCGCTCGATCTTCCAGGCGACCGATTCCGCGTCCGCCAAATCCGCCACGCGCAGCGCGCGGCGGCCGACCTTATCTTCGTAAGCCGGACCGATGCCGCGGCGCGTGGTGCCGATTGAGGAGGCGCCCGCCTGCGCTTCGCGCGCGGCGTCGAGATCGCGGTGGAACGGCAGGATGAGGCACGCCTGATCGGAGAGCACCAGCATCTCCGGCGTGATCTTCACGCCTTGCGCTTCGATGCGCGCGATCTCATCGCCGAGCGCCCAGGGATCGACCACCACGCCATTGCCGATGATCGAAAGCTTGCCCTGCACCACGCCCGAAGGCAGCAGCGCGAGCTTATAGGTGGTGTTGCCGACGACGAGCGTATGGCCGGCATTGTGCCCGCCTTGGAAGCGCACCACCACGTCGGCGCGATGGCAAAGCCAATCGACGATCTTGCCCTTGCCCTCGTCGCCCCATTGGGCGCCGACAACCACGACTCCGGCCATAAAATACGCTCCCTGGAAGCGTTTTGGGGCTTCGCCTTATCCGGCGCCTAGGTCAAGGGCGCGCACTGGCGCAGGCGGGGCCTCTTCCCTCCCCGGAGGGGAGAGTGTCAGCGCGCAGCGCTGACGGGTGGGGCGGGCGGCGCCCAAGCTTGAAAAAA
>DAOMPU010000092.1:4501-8287 GCA_035444925.1 Terricaulis sp.
GCTGCGCGACACCCTCCCCTCCGGGGAGGGATAAAGCTTCACCAGGGATCGAATTTGGCCGGCGGCGGCGCCACGCGCAGGAAATGCTGGCCCGCCTCATCGCCGATTTCGTAAAGCAGGCTCAGATTGGCGTCGTTTGAGTTCGTGATCTCGGCCAGGTGCTTCAGCTCGCGCTTGTCGAGTTCGCGGCCAATGAGGCGCTGGGCGTGCTCGGGGCGCCGATCGGCGGGATCGATCGCCTCGATGCGCGCATCGTAACGCTGGAAATGCAGTAGCGGCTCGGGCGCCAGATACGGCGCGGTTGGCTGGTCTTTTTTCTCCGAATTGATGAACCAGCGCGCTTGCGTTTCCGACATCGCCTGCAAGGTGGCGATCTGCTGCAGCGAGACGTCATGGATCATGCTGCGCAGCGCGTTCAGCGTCTGCCCCACGAACGTCTTGCGCCGGTAGTGCAGCGCATCGACGCGCTCGCGCAGGAAACCGGTGCCGAGCGAAAGGACGTAGAGCTGATCCTTGCCCGGCTTCCAGTCAAAGCCATAGGCGTGATCGGTGGCGGCGATCGAGAGCTCAAGCGCGGGGTTGTTGTAACCGGCCACGCCGCCATCGATCACGAACGCCGAGATCGAGCGATCGGCATCGCCGCGCACCGGCATATTCAGCAATACGCCTTTGAAATAGTGCGGCGCCGCGGCGCTGGCCTGCACCACGTCGCGCAGGCGAAAGCCGCTGTTCTCAAGATAGTACGCCCATTCGGCATTGTTCACGAGAATCCAGGCGCTGCCCGTATCGATGCGCTTGCACAGCACCGCGAGCCCGCAGCGCAAATCTTCCGACGCCAGCGTGCGCCCGGCGAATTCTTCCTTCAGCGCATTGGCCAAGGGCGCGCTCAAGAACATCGGCGCGAACACGCCCACGCCCTGAAACCAGAATTTGCGAAACACCTTCGGGATCACGGTTTTGTAGAGCGCGGAAATCTCCGCGACGCTCATGCCCAACGCCAGCCCGGTGGCGATGATCGAGCCGGTCGAGGTGCCGCCGATCAGATCGAAATAATCGCACAGGCGATAATTCGGATTGCCGCTGCGCTGGCGCAGATGCTCTTCCAGGCGCGCCAGCATGCCGATCGTCAGCAGCCCGCGCACGCCCCCGCCGTCGAGCGCCAGGATGCGCTTGGGCCCCGGCTTACGAAATCGCTCACGCAGATGTGCGCCCATGCGGCATCCCCCCTTCTGGAAGCGGGGGCATCATACGGGCGAAATCGCCCGCTTCAATCGCCGAAGCGATAGCCCAGGCGCAGGCCGATTTGATCGACGCCCTGATTGCGGCCCTCGCCCAAAATCTGGCCGTGGCTCAAATGCTCATAAAGCAGCTGCACTTCCCAGGCGTCGCCGATTTCCCGCGTGAGCGCCAGCGAGGTGCGAAACAGATCGCGCGAGCCGTATTGCACGTGCGCTTCCGCGAACGCGGCCGCTTCCGGCGTGCCGTTGGCGTAGGGGTTTTCCAACTCGCCGCTGTGGATCACATAGCCGAGCCCCGGCTCCAGCGCCCAACCCGGCGCGAACTTCCAGCTCCATTCGAGGCCCGCGCCGCCGAAGCTGGTGTCGCCCGCCGTGTTCACCGACGCCATAACATAAGGCTGGGGTGCGAACGCCCAGCCTAGAAATTCCGGCGAGTCGAACGAGACCTGGAATTCAACGTTCGGCCCGTCTTCCTTGTCGGCGTTCTTGCAATTGGTGACGCAGATATTGTGCCGCATCAATCCGACATGCACCTCCGCGACGCCCGCGTTCGCCTGCGCAGGCGCCATCAACATGGCGCCGAAAACCGCCAACCCCGCCGCTTTGCCGATCATGCAGACTCCCCGAAAGCGCCGCGAACCTAGCTGGGTTTTTAATTTCGGGAAAGGTCAGTTCGCGGGGTCGGGATCGAAGCGGTAGAGCAGCCGCAGGCCGACATAGTCCAGCCCCTGATTGCGCCCGCTATCGAGGATTTGGCCGTGGCTCATATGCTCCCAGTAGATCTGGAACGCCGCGCGCTCGCCCAGCTCCCGCTCCAGCGCCATCGAAGTGCGAAACAGATCGCGTGAGCCAAGCAATTGGTGCTCGGCGCCAAACCACGCCGCCTCGGGCGTGCCGTTGGGATAGGGATTATCGATCTCCCCGTCATGGAGGACGTAGCCAAAGCCGAGCTCGAACGCCCAATTTTCCACGAATTCGTTGCGCCAATAGACGCCCACGCCGCCGAAGGTCACGCCATCCTCAGCGGTAGGAACCGATACGAAAAGATACGGCCGCGGCGAGCCGATAATGTTGAGGAAGTCCGGCGAAGACGAGACGATGTCGATCTCGGCGTTCAGCGCGCCATACTTGCCGCCAACCACATCGCCCTGGTCGGAGCGGATGTTGCCGACGAGGCCGAGGCGCACCTCCTCCACCTTGGCTTGTGCGGGCGCGAGCGCAGCGCCCGCCAACGTTGCAAAAAGCGTCGCGCAAAGCAGCTTGAATTTCATCGCCGTCCCCTTGGCGCCCGGCTCGGCGCGTTACGGGGCAAACGCGGCGATCGCCGCCCAGTTCCGCTAGAAGCGCAGCACCTTGGCGTAGCGCACCTGCGGCAGCGCCTTGATCTTGGCGATCAACTCATCGGAGATCACCTGATCCACGCCGACCAGCGCGATGGCGTCCGCGCCCTCGCCTTCGCGGCCCAGGTGGAAGGTGGCGATGTTAACGCCCGCCTCCGCCAGCATGGTGCCCAGCGCGCCGATGAAGCCCGGCTTATCGGAATTGTTGACGAACAGCATCACCGGATGGAACGCGGCCTCCAGCTGCATCTGCTTCACTTCCGCGATCTTCGGCTTGCCGGCCACCACCGCGCCCGCCAGCGTGCGCCACTTGCCGCCGGTTTTCACCTTGATGCGGATCAGGCTGTCATAGATCGGGCTATCGTCGCGCGTGCTTTCGGTCAGCGGCACGCCGCGCTCTTTCAGCAGCGCCGGCGCGGAAACGACGTTCACGTCCTGCAGCAGCGGGCGCAGCAGGCCCGCCAGCGCGGTGGCCGTCAGCGGCTTCATGTTGAGCTTGGCGACCTCGCCTTCGTACTCGATCTCAACCTCTTCCAGCCCTTCATCCACGATCTGCCCGGCGAAGGCGCCGAGCTTTTCCGCGAGTGCCGCGAACGGCTTCAGCCGCGGGGCCTCTTCGGCGGTGATCGAGGGCATGTTGAGTGCATTCGTCACGGCGCCGGTGACGAGATAATCGCTCATCTGTTCGGCCACTTGCAGGGCGACGTTTTCCTGCGCTTCGTTGGTGGAGGCGCCAAGGTGGGGCGTGGCGATGAAGTTCGGCGCGCCGAACAGCACGTTGTCCTTGGCCGGCTCCACCGTGAACACGTCAAACGCCGCAGCCGAAACATGCCCGCTTTCCAGCGCTTCGCGCAGCGCGGCCTCATCCACCAGCCCGCCGCGCGCGGCGTTGACGACGATCAGCCCGCGCTTGGTTTTGGCCAAAGCTTCGCGCGAAAGGATGTTCTTGGTTTTCTCCGTCATCGGCACGTGCAGGCTGATGATGTCGGCGCGCGTCAGCAGCTCTTCGAGCTCGACCTTCTCAACCCCGATCTGCACCGCGCGCTCGGCGCTGAGGAAGGGATCGTACGCGACCACTTTCATGCGCAGCCCCAGCGCGCGATCGGCGACGATGCCGCCGATATTGCCGCAGCCGATCAGGCCCAGCGTTTTCGCGTAGAGCTCCACGCCCATGAAGCGGTTTTTCTCCCACTTGCCGGCCTGCGTGC
>DAOMPU010000093.1:0-8269 GCA_035444925.1 Terricaulis sp.
TCGGCTCGAAATCGACGTCATAGATGGTGCGCGCGCCGTAGCGATCGACCAGATAGACGTACGCCCCGCCAATGCCTTCGATGCACGGAATATCCAATTCCATCGGGCCGATCGGCATATCGACCGGCTTGGCGCCGCGCTTCAGCGCTTCGTGATACGCCTTCTTGGCGTCCTTCACGCGGAACGCCATGCCGTTGGCGCTCGGGCCATGCGCGCTGCGGAATTCGGCCGGCTGGCCGCCCGGCTCCATGTTGAGGATGAAATTGATGTCGTTCTGCTTGTAATGCAGCACGTTCTTGGAGCGGTGCTTGCCCACCGCGGTGAAGCCCATGCGCTCGAAATACGCGGCGACTTCCTGCGGGTTAGGCGCAGTGAATTCCACGAACTCGAAACCGTCGGTTCCGATCGGATTTTCGAACAGGTCGGCCATGGCAAAATCCTCGCGCTTGCGTTTTTTCCGATTTAGTTTCATTTGAAACCAATGGCAAGCGCGAAGCGGAAACCCGAACCTCAAAAGCCCAAGCCCAGCGATCTGCTGGTGCTGGAGGATTTTCTGCCCTACCGGCTCTCGATCCTCTCCAACCGCGTCTCGCGCGCGATCGCGGCGCGCTACGCCAAGACGTTCAACCTCACCATTCCCGAATGGCGCATCATCGCCGTGCTGGGGCGCACGCCCGGCCTCACCGCCAAGGACATCGCCGAAGCGACGGAGATGGACAAAGTGGCCGTCTCGCGCGCCGTTGCGCGCCTTACCGCCTCGCGCCGCGTGGCGGCGGCCTACGATCCAGACGATGCGCGCCGGCAGCTCCTCTCGCTCACGCGCGAAGGCGAAAGCGTGCATGCGCGCATCGCGCCGATCGCGCTGGCGAGCGAACAGCGTCTGCTCGCCAGCCTCAGCGCGCGCGAGCGCGCAGAGCTGGACGCCTTGCTGGAGCGCCTGCTCGTAGCGGCGCGCACGCTTTGAATTTTTAATGGAACCAGATCGCGCCCTCGCGTGTTCCCTCCTGGGCTGATGTATTTATCCAGGAGAAGTTCCCGATATGAGAAAAGCACTCACGAGCGTTGCGGTTGCAGCGTTGGCTGCGGCGGCGACGGCGTGCGCGCAGAGCGGCGGGCAAAATGTCGCCGTCAACGCAGCGCCTCCGGCGCAGACGCAAGCAGCGCCCGCAGCGCAGATCAGCGACGCAGAGCTCGCCGCCTACAGTGCAGCCCGCGCCGAGATCGACCCCATCACCGCGCAATACGCCAGCATGAGCGCAGAGCAGCGCGCAGCGGCCACCGCGCAAATCGTCGAAATCCAACAGCGGCATAATCTCACCGCCGCGCGCTATGATCAGATCGCACGCGCCGTGCAGACGGATCGCCAGGTGGCGCAGCGCGCCACCGCGCAAGGTGGATTTACCGAAGCGCAATTGCAGGCGTTCGCCGAGGCCAGCCTCGAAATCGATCCGATATCGCGCCAATACGCCGCCGCCCCGCCCGCGCAGCAGGAGCAATTGGCGGCGCAGATGCGCGCCATTCTTGAGCGCGTGGAGATCGACGGCGCCACCTACAACGCGATCGCCGCGGCGGCGCAAACCGACGCCGAACTCGCGAGCCGCGTTGCGGAGCTGCAAGTGGCCGCGCAAGCCGGCGAAGAAGGCGGCGCCGAATAGCAGCGTATTGCTGAATCGACACGGTTCCATACGGAACCGTGTCGTCCTGCAAGCGTCCCCAACATGGCGTTGGGGCCAATAGCAGGAGTTACAGTATGTCTCGATTCACATGGCTTGGCGCAGCGGCGCTGACGATGGCGCTGGGCGTGGCCATGCCGGCGGCGGCGCAAACGGAAGCCGAAACGCCAGCCGCGGAGGCGCAAGCGCAATCGCCGCAGGTTTTCACTGACGCGCAAGTCAGCGCATTCGCGGCCGCAAGCGCGGAAGTGGATCCGATCAGCCGTACGCTCTCGAGCGCCACCGCTGAGCAGCGCGCCGAAGCCACCACGCAAATCCGCGCCATCCTTGAGCGTCACAATATCGACGCCGACACCTACAACGCGATCGCCACGCAAGCGCAGGGCGATCAGGCGCTGGCCGCGCGCATCCGCGCCGCCCATGGCGCGCATACGCCGTCAGACGGCTAACAAAAACGATAAGCCCCTCAAAGCATGACCTTGCGCCGCCGTTCGCTGGAACGGCGGCGCTTTCATGCCTTAGCCGCGCGGAATCAGCCGGATCAGGCGGCCATTATCTTCATCCGTGACGATCCAGAGCGCGCCGTCATCGGCTTGCGCCACATCGCGGATGCGCCCCAGATCAAGCGGGAAGCGCTCTTCCGCAACAACGCGATCCCCATCCAGACGCACGCGCACCAGCGCTTGCGTGTCGAGGCCCGCGATCAACAGATCGCCGCGCCAGGGGAATAGATCGCCAGTGTAGAATTCCATGTCGCCCGGTGCGATCACTGGATCCCAATAATAATTCGGCTGCTCCAAGCCATCGCGCTGGGTGATGCCGCTATTGATGGCGCCGCCGCGATATTCGATTCCGTAGGAAATCACCGGCCAGCCGTAATTGCGGCCTGCTTGCGTGAGGTTCAGCTCATCGCCGCCGCGCGGCCCGTGCTCGATCGTCCACAGCGCGCCGGTTTGCGGATGCAGCGCCGCGCCTTGCACGTTGCGGTGCCCGGTGGACCAAAGCTCCGGGCGCACATTGGGCTGGCCCATGAACGGATTGTCGGCGGGAACCGAACCGTCCGCGTTGATGCGCACGACCTTGCCGATATGCGTGGAATTATCCTGCGCCAGTTCGCGCGGCTCGTTCTGCTGGCGATCGCCCAGGGTCACATAGAGCCGCCCCTCGCGGTCGAATACGAGGCGCGAGCCGAAATGGCCGCGCGAAGCCCATGCCGGCAGCTGGCGGAAAATCACCTGCACGTTTTCGATGCGCGTTGCATCTTCGCTCAGCCGCCCGCGCGCTACGCTCGTGCCGTTGGTTTGATCGCCGCCGCGCGGCTCCGAATAGCTCCAATAAATCAGCCGGTCGCTGGTGAAACTCGGCCCCAGCACCACGTCCAGCAGCCCGCCCTGCCCGCGCGCATCCACCGCGGGGACGCCCGCGACCGGCTCTGAAACCTCTCCCGCGCGCGTGATTACGCGCATCGCGCCCGAGCGCTCGCTCACCAGCACGCGCCCATCGGGCAAAAAGGCGATCGCCCAGGGATGATTGAGCCCACTGGCGATCACCTCATTGGCGATCGTGACATTGGTGTTCTGCGCTGGCGCGCGCGTCTGCCCCGCGAATGCGGGCTGATATTCTGTGTTGGGCGCGCCTTGCGCCACTGGAGCGCCCGGCTCCTGCGCGGCGGGCGAGCTCGGCGCTGTGCACGCGGCGATCAGAGCCGCGCCCAAAATCCACAAGATGCGCATGCGTGAACAGACCTTTCCTGGTGAATTTGCCGCTAGGCATGTGCCTGACACGCGATGGCGCGGCCGGTGGCGGCGCTTTTCGCTCGCCCCGCCCCGCCCTGCAAGCTAACATCGACATCCAGCGAGCAACGGGGGATGCGCGTGGGCGACGTGTATATTTCCTTTTCGCCGCTCGATCGCGCGCGCGTGCGCCCTGTCGCCGAGCGGCTGACCTCGCTTGGGTATAGGGTGGTGTTCGAGCCCGGCGCCAGCGCCGCGGAAAAGCTTGAGGCTGTTCCCGCCGTGCTGGTGGTCTGGACCCAGAGCGCGCTCAGCGCACCTGGCGTGTTCGCCGCCGCGGCGCGCGCGCTCGATGAAGAAAAATTACTGCAGATGCGACTCGATGAAGTATTGCCGCCGGCGCCCTTCAGCGGCGTGCCATTGGCCGATATGAGCGGCGAGCGCGCCGAATGGGGTCAGCTTGAGCAAGACCTGCAACGCATGACCAAGGGCGGCGCCGGCCCCGCGCCGACAACGCAATTGAGGGAACCCGGCCTGTTCGCGACCCCCGCGCCCGCCGGCGCGCCCAAGCGCATCACCTTGCTGCTGGCGCTGACTTTGCTGGGTTTCACCACCGCGCTGGCGGCCACATATACCGGCCTCATGCGCCCCGAGCAGATGCAGATCGCCATGGCCGGCGTGCTGGGCCTTGCCGGGCTCGGCGCGGCGTTCGCCTTCTACCGCTTTCTCCTGATGCGGCGCGCGGGGGGTTAAGTGGCGCACGCGATGCTCCAACGCTTCGTGCGCGGCGTGCGCCAGGTGGTCGT
The DNA here is from genome assembly GCA_035444925.1 of Terricaulis sp. Lineage (GTDB taxonomy): Bacteria > Pseudomonadota > Alphaproteobacteria > Caulobacterales > Aquidulcibacteraceae > Vitreimonas. Next base: position 4,213 of record DAOMPU010000093.1, read on the forward strand.
GCTGCAGCTGATCATCGCGCTGATCGCGGTGGCGCTGGCGGGCTGGACGCTGGGCCTGACCGGCGAGCTGATGCGCGAGCGCGAAAGCTTGCGCGCGCGCGTGGGCCAGCTTGAAGAAACCTTGGTGAGCAACGACATCGTCGTGCCCTCCGCGGCCAACGTGGTGGAAACACCTACGCAACGCGCACGCACGGCGTACCCGCCGCCCGCGCCGGCGGGCGCAGAGCTTGGCGCCGCGGCCAGCGAAGCTTCTGCGCTGCGCATCATCAGCGATCTGTTCACGCCCGCGCCCGCGATGGCGGTGGTGATCGTGCATGTGCGCAACGACGCGGAGGCGCGCATCGTTGCGCCGATCGCGGAAGACCTCGCGCGCGCAAGCGGCCTGCAGGTGCTGGTATCGATCATGACTGCGCGCAATCAGCTCGGCCCTGGCTATTTCTATTTCGACGGCCGCCAGAGCGCGCCGGCCGCCGCGTTGATGCAACGCTTTCACGAGGCGGCGCGCGGCCAGGAAGTGGCGCCCTGGTCAGCGCAATTGCGCGGGGTGGCGCTGCCGGCGCAGGGCGAATACGGCGCGGACCGGCTCGATATCGTGCTGCCGGCGCTGACGCCGCTGCAATTGCAGCGGCTTGACCCCGCCCCGCCCGCGCCGCCGCCAACACCAATCGCGCCGGTCAATCGCTGAGGCCGGCGTTCGCCGCACGAGCCCGCACGCCAGCCGCAAACGCCTTGCGCGAAGGTCGCGCCTGGCTAGGTTTGCCCCAAACGGGGAATTTTGCATGCAATTTCGGCCGACCGCCCTTCTGATCGCGCTTTGCGCGCTGCTTTTGCCCGCTTCCGCCAGCGCCCAGCGCCATTGGTTCGCCGATGGCCCCACGCCCCTGCGCTACGAAATCGCGATCACGCCCGATGCGGCTTCCGGCGCGTTCACCGCCGAAACACACATCACGATTGAGAGCGCCGAACAGCTTTCAACCATCGTGATGAACCAGATGGAGCTGAACATTGCGTCCGCCACCATCAATGGCGCGCGCGCCAGCTTCGCCGCCGACAACGAAACGCAAACACTGACCCTCACCCCGCGCCGCCCGCTCCAGCCGGGGCGGCACACCATCCGCATCGCCTATTCCGGCAAAATCTACGACGAGGCCTATGGCCTCTTCCGTGTGAGCTACACCGCCGACGGCCAAGAGCGGCGCGCGCTGGCCACGCAATTTGAGCCGGGCGATGCGCGCCGCATGGCGCCGATGTGGGATCAGCCCAATCTGCGCGCCGTGTTTTCCCTCACGGTCACGGCGCCCTCCAGCGAAATGGTGATCGGCAACATGCCGATTGCGCAGAGCCGGCGCCTTTCGCGCGGCCTCACGCGCACCACCTTCGCCGATACGCCCTCGATGCCGTCTTATCTGCTCTTCCTCGCCGTCGGCGATTTTGAGCGCATCACGCAGGACGTGAACGGAGTCGAGCTCGGCGTCGTCGTGCGCCGCGGCGAAGGCGAACGTGGGCGTTATGCGCTGCAAGCGGGCGCGGAATCGCTGCGCTATTTCACGGAATATTTTGGCATCCCCTACCCGCTGCCGAAGCTCGACATGATCGGCGTGCCGGGCGCGGGCGGCTTCGGCGCCATGGAGAATTGGGGCGCCATTCTTTATTTTGACCAGTATTTGCTGCTCGATCAGCATTCCAGCGAAGGCGATCGGCGCACCGTGTTCGAATTCGTGGCGCACGAAGTGGCGCACCAATGGTTCGGCAATCTCGTCACCATGAATTGGTGGGACGATCTGTGGCTCAACGAAGGCTTCGCCTCTTGGATGGAAGCCAAGGCGCAAGAGGCGCTGCATCCGGAATGGGAGCCATGGCTGGCCCAGCAATCGGGCGGCACGGCGACGGCGATGTCGCTCGATTCCCGCGCAGGCACGCATCCGGTGGTGCAGGTGGTAAACACGATCGACGACGCCAACCTCGCCTTCGACGTGATCACCTATCAAAAAGGCCTCGCCGTCGTGCGCATGCTCGAAGCCTATGTGGGTGAAGATGATTTCCGTCAGGGCGTGCGCGATTATCTCAACGCGCGCCTTTATGGCAGCGCGCAGACGGAAGACCTCTGGCGCGCGGTGCAGGCCGCCTCCGGCCAGCCGATCCTGGAGATCGCCCGCAGCTTCACCGGCCAGCCCGGTTTTCCCATCGTCACCGCCTCAAGCGCCGATTGCATCCGCACGCGCGGCAGCGACATTACGCTGACGCAGCGCCGCTTCGCCATGGACGATGTGTCCCGCACCGGCGAGCAATGGGAAATCCCGGTCGTGGTGCGCCGCGGCGAAGAAGAAGTGCGCACGGTGTTTCCCGCGCAAGCGAGCTTCCGCGTGGACATGCAAACCGGCTGCGCGCCCTACATCGTGAATGCGGGCCAATCGGGCTTCTTCCGCGTGCTGTACGATTCCAACAATTTCGAGCTGCTGCGCGAGAATTTCCGTACGCTCGCCACCGCCGATCAGCTTGGCCTGCTGCTCGATTATTACGCCTTTGGGCGCAGCGGCGATGCGCCCTTCACCCATTATCTCGATCTGGTCGCGCAGCTGCCCGCCGACGCGAACCCCGCGCTCGCCAGCGACACCGCCGCCTCGCTCTCGGCTCTGGCCGGCTATGCCGCGGGGCGCCCGAGTGAAGCGGCCGTGCGCAGCTTCGCGACCGAGATGCTGGCGCCGTTCTTCGCCCATATCGGCTGGGACGCGCGCGAGGGCGAGCATGCGAACGCCCCGCTGACGCGCGCGAGCTTGATCGGCGCTCTCGGCGGCATGGGTGATGAAGCCATCGTCGCCGAAGTGCGCCGCCGCGTGGCCGAGAACGATATTCCCCCGCCCCTGCGCAACGCGGTGCTCAACGTGTATGCCGCCAACGTGACGCCGCCGGAATATGACGCGCTGATCGCGGAGGCGCGCGGCGCGTCCGATTTCGTCGAGCAGCGCCGCGCCTGGCTGCGCGTAGCCGCCGCGCGCGATCCCGCGCTGGCGCAGCGCACATTGCAACTGGTGCTGGGCGAGGACATCCCGCGCCAGATCCGCACGCAAGTGCTTTCGGTGGTCGCCGGGCGGCACAATCAGATGGGCTGGGACTTCCTGGTCGCCAATCGCGCCGCGATCGAAGCTTTGCTCGATCCGCTGCAGCGGCTGGAATATCCGCCCGCGATCGCTTCCGGCAGCGCCGATCCGGCGATGATCGCCGCGCTTGAAGCTTACGCGCGCGATTTCCCCGATGGGGCCCGGCCCACGGTGGCGGCCGCTGTCGCCGCCATCCGCCTGCGCGCGGAAACCGCGAACCAGCGTATGCCGGCTGTGGAGCAATGGATCGCCGCACGTGAGCGCCCAACGCCGGTGCGGCGGCGCGGCGCGCGCTGAGCCTTGTCTCGGCCGGGGCGCCGGCCAAGATAAGGGCGATGCCAGCCACGCCGCACCCGCACAATGCCTGGGAGCCTCAGCGCGCGATCTCGCTTGAGGCCGCCCAGCGGCGCGCGCGCCTGGTGGCCGTGTTGCGGCGGGCGTTTCTGGCCGGCGCCGGCGCGGCGTTCGCCTCGGTGTTTGTATTCGTTGCACTGAACACAGCGGGCGAAGGCGATCCCCCGCGCATCGCCGCGCCGACGCAAATGCTCAATCCCCGCTTCATCGGCCACAGCGAAACCGAGGGCGCGTTCGAGGTCACGGCGCGCGCGGCCGAGCGCAACGCCGAGACCCCTCAAAACATCGATCTCATCGCGCCCTTCTATCGCGCCGCCAGCGGCGCGGAGATGAGCGCCCCGCGCGGGCGCTTCGTCGCCGCCGACAACAGCGTGGTGTTTGAGGGCGAGGTGCTGATCGCGCGCCCCGGCGCCAATCTGCGCGCGCACAGCGCGGTGGTCGATCTTGAGCGCGGCACGGTCAGCGCACGCGGCCGGGTCAGCGGCGCGTTCGCGCCACGCCAGCGACGATAGCCGCCTTGCTTCCGCCGTGGCGGCGCGCCAAAAGCGGAACATGTCCATGGCCGCGCAGCATGCCGATATCGCGTGGGAGCCCAAGCGGGCCTC
>DAOMPU010000094.1:0-8255 GCA_035444925.1 Terricaulis sp.
GATCGAAAACGCCAGGTCCACATTCGGCAGCGGGCGCGCCAGCACCACGCGCGCACCCGCGCCATCGCCCACCGCATCGACCAGGAAAACCGCAAGCCCCGCGATCGCGATCGCAAAGCCGATGAACACGACGTCGCGCAGGCCAGGCGGGCGCGCCAGCGCCATGGTCAGCAACGCTTGCGCCACGGGTGCTGCGAGCAAGGCGATCAGCGCAAGCTCCACGCTCATGGCGCCGCCCCCAGCATGAGGCTCGCAGCCGCGCCGGCGGAATCCAGCAGAAGGCTCGGCTCCACGCCCCAAAGCGTCGCGGCGATCGCCGCCACCAGCGCGGGCGCGAACGCAAAGCCCCAGCGCGGCGGCGCCTCGATCGTGGTGTTGGCGCGCCGGAAATAGACACGCTCAATCAGCCGGCCGCCATAGAACACGCCCGCAAGCGAGGCCGCGATCGCCGCGACCGCGGCCCACCACCAGCCCACGCCCACGGCCGCTTCAATCATGCGCCAGCGGCCGAGAAAACCGATCGTCAATGGCGCGCCCATCAGGCCAAGCGCGCCCGCGGTGAACGCCAGGCCAGCCAGCGGCGCGCGCCGGCCGAGGCCATCCAGCGCGGCAAGCATATGCGCCCCGCCCGCGGCGGCGGCCCCCGCCAGCAGCGCCAGCGCCGCCGCCGCAAGCGCAAGCAGCTGCACCAACGCGGCCGCGTACCCCGCTTGCGAGCCGAGCGCGAGGCTAATCAAAATGCAGCCCGCCTGCGCTGCGGCGGCGTAGGCGGCAAGGCGCGGCAACGTGGCCGCGCCAATCGCCTGCACCGAGCCGATCAGCACGCTGAGCGCGCCGAGCGCGGCAAGCCCCGCCGCAACGCCCCCGCCGATCGCCGGCGCGCCGAGCCCGTGCGCGCCGATGCGCATCAAAGCCGCCAACGCGCCCACCATGCCGACAACGCCGATCACCAGCAGCGCCAGCGCCCCGGCGCGGCCCCACGCGGCCGGCGCCCACAAATGCAGCGGCGCCACGCCCGCTTTCAGCGCCAGCGCGGCGATCGTCAGCGCAACGCCCGCGCTCGCAAGGCCGGGCGTCACGATGCGCGCGTCCTCAAGCGCGCCAAGCTCCCATGAGCCGATCGCGCGCCCGATCAGCGCCACGCCGATCAGCAGCAGAGCGGAAGCGGCCGCGCCCGCGCTGAGCATGCGCATCGCGGCGCTCAGCGCCATGCGGTCGCGCTCGCCGCGCAGCGCCGCAAGCGCAACGCCCGCCAGCCAGCCTGTCTCCACACCAAGCACGAAGCCGAACCAATCGCGCGCCGCCAGCGCGCCGAGCCATCCCGCCGCCACACAAAGCGCAAGCGCGAAAGCGAGCGGCCCCGTGCGTCGATTAAGCCCCTTGGCGAGGGCGCCCGCCGCGAGCAGCGTCAGCGCGCCGAGCCCAGCCGTCAGCGCCGCGCTGAATATCGAAAAGCCATCCGGCGCCAGCGCCACGCCTTCGCCGTAGTGCGCCAGCGGGGCCCCGCCCAGCAGCGTGCGCTGCCCGAGATCAATCGCGAAATACGCGCTCGCCAGCGCCGCGATCACAGCGCACGCCCAACTCGCCCGCGCCGGCATGGGCAGCGCCGCCAGCGCCGCGCCAAGGATGGGCGCAAGGATCATCAGCAGCGGCGCGTGCTGCGAAGCGAGGGAGAGCACGCTCATGGCATGCGCTCACTGGCTTCGGCTTTGCGATCTTCCGCATCGATCTCGGTCGATTCCACGCCGCCGTAAGATTCCTGCAGCCGCACGATCAGCGCGAGCCCCAGCCCCGCATGTGAAAACATCAGCGCAACGCCGGCGGCCAGAAACGGCGCCGGCGCGCCAAGCGCGGCCATCGCCAGCAACGCGCCAATGAACGCGATCAGCACGCCGGCCAAGCGCTTCACCAAATTCGCGCCCGCCCACGCCGCGACAGCGCCGATCAGCGTCAAGCCCACGCCGCACGCGAGCACCAAAGCGGCAAGCCAGAACGGCGCCATCACCAATCCTCGTCGCGCAGGCTGGGCGCGCGCCCGCTGAGCACGCCCAGGATGAGCGCGCTGGCGGCCGCGACGGCGGCGAACAAGCCGCCCTCCATCGCTTGCGCCGCAAACGCCCAGCCGGGAAACGCAGCGGCGCTGAACGCCGCGATCAACCCGAGCGAAAGCACCAGCCGGCTCACCAAGGGCGGCGCCGCGCGCCGCGCCGCATCCGCGCCGAAGGCGATCATGTGCAGCGCCAGCGCCAGCGCAAACGCCAGCCCCGCCGCAAGCCCCACGCCCGCCCCCGGCGCGTAGAGCGCCAGCAGCGCGAACGAAAACAGCGCGATCAGCGGCGTATAAAAGCGCGCCGCGCTCAAGAGCACGATCTGGGCCGAACGCATCAGGGCTCACCCCCGCCGAACGGGCCGCGCTCGCCAAAGCCAAGCAGCGCCACCACGCCAAGCGCCGCAACAAACAGCAGCAGCGCTAACCACGGCGCAGCGGCGCCGCTCAGCGCAGGCGCCGCGGGCGCGCGCGCCAGCTCGGGCGCGGCCCACACGATCGCGGCGCCCACCGCGCCGGCGGCGACAGCGCTGAACCAGATCGGCCCATGCTTCATCGCCTTGGCCGCGCGCGCGCTCAACAGCACGCCGGCCAGCATCAGCACCGGCGCCAGCCCCGCGCCGAACAGCGCCAACGCCAGCGCGCCCTCGCCCGCGCCCAGCGCCATCAGCGCCACCGCCGCGCAGGCGCTCACCGCCGCAAGCGCCATGCAGGTTGCAAACAGCGCACGCACGCTGAGCGCGATCAGCGCCGCCCCGATAGCGGCAAGCGCGAGCAGCAACGCGAGCGCGTGGGTGATGAGCGTTTCCGCCATCAGCTTTCGTCCCGCCGCACGCCCGGGCGCGGCGCTTTGTACGGCCCCGCCAGCGGCGCAAGCCCGCCGACATGCGCCGCATTCGCGCTCAAATGCGCCATCAGCGGCGCCAGCGCGATCACCAGCACAGCCAGCAGCGCGAGCCGCAGCGCGACCGCGCCGTCGCCGCTCACGATGGCGAGGCCCGCCAGAAACAAAGCAGCGCCCACCCCATCGGCCGCGCGCGCACCATGCAGGCGCGTATAAAAATCCGGAAAGCGCAGCACGCCGATGGCGCCGCCAATCATGCACGCGAGCCCCGCCGCGATCAGCGCCCCGCCGGCGATTGCGGCAAAAATGTTCAGCGCGCCCATCACGCCTCCTCGCGCGCGAGGGACGGTTGAAAACTGCGGCTGCGGAAAAATTTGAGCACACCCGCGTTCACCACCAGCGCGCCCATGATCAGCGCGAACGCCGCGTCCAGCCAGTGCGTGCGCCCGAACGCCGCCGCCAGCGCCGCGCACATCAGCCCCGCGCGCAGCGCCACGCTGCTCGCGGCCAGCGCGCGATCGTACAAGGTCGGCCCCATCGAGAGGCGCGCCAGCGCAAAGAGCAGCGCCAGCCCTGCGCCGGCCGCGGCGATCAGCGCGATCATGCCGGCGCCTCCTGGCTGATGGCGCCGAGCACATCCGCCTCCAGCGCGCCGAGCGCGGCGGCGTCCACGCCGTCTTCGTCATTGACGTGCAGCAGCAGCCCTTCGGAATCGGCCTCGACCACGACTTGCCCCGGCGCGGCGCTGATCATCTCCGCCAACACCGCGCGCGCACCTGCGCCGGTGACGCGTGAACGCACGCGCACCAGCGCGGGCTTCAACGTCACGTCCGCGGCGAGCGCGGCGCGCACTGTGGCGAACGCGCCCCGCGCCACCACCCCCGCGCGCTTCAAGCGCAGCAGCAAAAGCTGCGGCGCGCGCGCGAACGCACGGCCGACGCCGCCAAAACGATGCGCGAAGAGAACGCAAACGAGCGCCACAAAAAGCGCCGCGCCCAACTCGACCGGCGAAAGCCCGCGCTGCGTCAGCACAAGCCAAATAACGAACAATCCCGTCAGCATCGCTGCGGCGTGAAGCATGGGCGAGCCTCCCCGCGCCGCCGGCGCGCGGCTACCGGCTTAGCGCCGCAGCCTGGGATTCGCCAGTTTGCGGCGGACTTCTCCTCAGCCGCCGCGCCCGAGCAGCAGAGCGGCGTTTCGTCTCGCCAACGAAACATCGATTTCGCTGTCGTCGAAGCTCACGTGCTCAAGCGCCACTGCATCGGCCGTGAAGGACCAATTCCAGTAGCGGAGCACCGTCTGCGCCTTGGCCGTCGCCAAAGTGTCAAACACATAGATGGCGCGGCCCATCGGATTGGCGGTGCTTTCAGGATCGCCGAGCGGGCGTTTTAGCGCGCGCCAAAGATTGATCAACAAAGGCCGCTTGAGGCCAACCGCTTTGGCGAAAACGCCGATCGCCTCCCCGCCGGCGTCGGAGAAAATCTGCGACGCCGTGTTGGGCTTGATGCCGGCAAGATGCGCGATCTCATGGATGAGGCCGCGATCAACGCCGTGCTCGGCCGCGGCCAGCGCCCCTTCGAGCGAGCCGAACGGGCTCTGCTTGGCGGCCGCGCGATTGCGCTGGCGGCGCTCGATTACCTGCATGGCTTTGCGCGTATCCGCATCGGCCCAGCCTTCGGCGGCGGCGATGCGGAAGATCTCGCCAAGCTCTTGAATCAAGATGTTCCGATCCACCGCGAAGCGCCGCAGGATCGAGACGCGCGCGTCAAACTCACACCACCAGAACAGCACCAGCGCTTGCGTGGGCCGGATTTCGGGGCGCGCCACCAGAAGCGGCGAAAGGCCCGACGCCTGGCGCGAACGCGCGACCACCATATCCACCGCGGAGGTGGAAAGTTTCGCGAAGCTGTTGCGCAGCACGGCCTCGATCACGCTCGGATCGCCGGTTTGCACCAAGGCGTCCGTCACGGGCTCGGTGAGGCCGCGCCGCTTGGCGATCGCCAGCCAGTGCGGGGCGACGCCGGCGCGCACGGTGGCGATCAGATCTGAATCATCAAACCCCACGCCGTTTTCCAGCAAGGGCCCCGCCACGCTGATCTCATCGCGCGCCAAATAGCGCAGCAGCGCTTTGGGCGCTTCGCGCACGCGCGCCAGCCCCTGCGCGCAGCGGATGCGCAAATCCACGTTGGCCGTGCGCAACAGGCCGACGAGAATGTCGGCGGCCAATTGGCGCTCATAGAACGGGATGCGGTTTTCCGGCCAAGCCACCAGATCGGCCAGCCGCTGCACCAGCGCCGCGCGCGCGCGGGGGGCGTGCGGCTCGGTCAGCTCCAGCGGCGCGGGCGCGCCGAGATCCATGCGGGCCTGATTCGAAACGGACATTTGCACCGGGAAGTCAGCACGCGCGGCGTTAAGCACCCGTCAACGAAACGCGGGGGTTCGCACTGGACGCGCGCCCCGCCGGGCGCTTTAAGCAGCCGCGATGGAGTCTGAAGCCACCCCGCCGCGCGCCGCCGAAGGCCCGCCCGCGCAGCGGCTCATCCCCGAACTCCTGCTCTATTACGTCTTGGTGGGGCTCTATTTTTTCGCGTTTGGGATGCAGTTTGTGCTGTTCCCGTCGCTGGTGGCTTTCTACCTGCAGGCCACGCCCGAAGGCGTCGGGCTGGCGCAATCGGCGATCTCAGCCCCGATGTTTTGCTTCCTCCTGTTTGGCGGGCTGTTGGCCGAGCGCGCCAAGGCCGGGCCGACGCTGATGACGCTGCAGCTCGTCTTCACCGGGGCGACGCTGGGGCTCTTTTTCATCGTTCAGGCGGGCTGGCTGACCTACTCGCTGCTGATCGTGTACGCGATGCTGGTGGGGCTGTGCGCGGCGCTGCTGATGCCGGTGCGCGATGCGGCCTTGAACGGGGTGGTGGCGCGCGAGGCCGCGCGCGGGCGCCATACCCCGATCGCCACCGCCGCCGCCATGACCACCGCCGTGCAGATCGGCGCGCAGATCGCCGGCATCGTCGTCGCGCGCTCGGCGGGCGCGGCGCCGGCGCCGTACCTCGCGCTGCAGGCGGGCGTTCTGTTCTTGGGCGCGATCGTGGCCATGGGGCTCACCGCACCCAAACCCACCGGGCATGAACGCTCCATCGCGGGGGCGCTGCGCGACGTGAAGGACGGCCTCGCCTACGCCTTCCGCAGCCCGGTGATGTCGCCGATGCTGATCTCGGCAGCGTTCGTGGGCGTGTTCATGATCGGCTCGTTCCAGGTGCTGTTTCCGCTGATCATCCGCGACGCCTATGGCGGGGACGCGCGCGTGCAGGCGGGGCGGCTCGCCACTTTGTTTGCGTGCTTTTGGGGCGCGTCGTTCGTTTCCGCGGTGATCCTCAGCCGTTTAAAGCCGTTGCGCCAGCCTGGGCGCGCGCTGATCGCCTCGCATTTCGTCGGCGCCGCCGCGCTATGCACCTTCGCGTGGGACAAATCTTTCACGACATTCGCGCTGATCGTGACCGGCTGGGGCCTCGCCAGCGGCATCGCCATCTCCATGAGCCGCACCATCGTGCAAGGCGCGGCCGAGCCGCGCTATCTGGGGCGCGTGCTGGCGGTGTATTCGATGGGCTTTATGGGCGGGGCGCCGATCGGCTCAGCCATCGTGGGCTTCGCCGCGAGCCAATTAGGGCCGCGCGCCGCGTCCTTGATCCCAGGTCTTGGGCTTGCGGCCGCGGCGCTGGCGCTCGCGCTGCTGACTCCGCTGTGGCGTTTCACACCGGCGGAGCCAGCCCGCGCTGAAGGCGAGTGATTACTGCGTTTGCGGACGATCACCGCCGCCGCGGCGGTTGCCGCGATTTTGGCGCGCTTCGAATTCTTCCAGATCGGCGCGCCACGCGGCGTTGAGCGCGTTGGCCGATTGGACGTCCGCCTCGTTGCGCGTGCCGATGCCTTCATACGCCGTGCGCCACGCAGTCATTTCCGCGTTGCGGCAATTCTGCACGGCCTGCGCGGCGGTGATCCATGTGTTGTACGCTTCCACGCCGCGCTCCATCGCCGCGCGATTGGCGCTCGCGCCGTCGGGCAGCGTGGGCTGAGGGGGATACTCGCCGCACGTGGAGGTGAGCGCCGGCGCGGCAGTGGTCTGCGCAACAGCGGGCGCGGCCATCAGGAACGCCGCGGCCGCAGCGCCAATCAACAATCTCATCAAATCCTCTCCTGCCCTCGTTGGGTCGGGTCGCAACATAGCCCTCGGCTTTGCGATGTGCGAGCCGAACAAGGCCAAAATTTGAGCGTGGGCTCTTAGTTCAGCTCGAACGGCAAACGCATGCGATAGCGCGCCGCGACCGGCTGGCCCTCGCGTGTGGCGGGAACCATGCGATGTTCCGCAGCGATGCGCTGGGCCGCTTCGCCAAAGCCCCATCCGGCCGGCGTTTCCCGCGCAACCGCGCAATCGAGCGCACCTTGCGCGGAAACCGCGCAATCGAGCAAAACTTCGCCCTCTACGCCCCGCTCGCGGGCGCGGGCCGGATAAAAGCGCGAGAGATCGCGAGGCCGGCGCGTCCAGCGCGGATCGGTGACCTCCGCCGGCTGCGGCGGGGAAAACACCGGCAAATCCGTCGCCGCCGGCGCTTCAGCGAGATCGAACGGAGGCGGATTGTCGAAGATCACAAACTGGTCATCGACCAGCGGCGGCGGGTCGTGCGGGCGCGTTTGCGGCTGCGGCGGGGGCGGTTCCGGCTCGGGCGGGCGCACCATCTCAACGCCGGCGAAGTCTGGCGGCGTTTCGCTTTCCATCATGACAAAGCGCATGCTCATCGCCCCGATCAACGCCGCCCCCAGCAACGCCGCCGACATCGCCAGCGAGAGCGCCCGCATTCCAGCATCCGCATGAGCCATGTTCGCCTCCATCGCGCGCGCCATGCGCGCACAAGAAGGCTGCGCTTGACCATGCGTCATGGCCAATCACGCCCGCGCGAAGCGGGATCACAGATGCGAGAAGGCCGCGGAGCGTGAGCTCCGCGGCCTTCCTTCAATGCATGCGCATTGCGCTTATTGGACGTTGAAGCGGATCGGCACCCGCACGCGGCCGCCCGATGTGGGCGCCCCGTCGCGCGTGGCCGGCGCCATGCGGAAGCTGCGCGAGATGCGGATGGCCGCTTCCCCGAAGCCCCAGCCTGACGGCTCTTCCGACGTCACGGTGCAGCTGATGCGCCCGTCCGCGTTGACGATGCAATCGAGCGTCACCCGCCCTTCCTGACCGCGATCAAGCGCGCGCGGCGGATAGTGCCGGGCGAAGTCGCGGCCATCGGGACGCTGAACCCACGTCGGATCGGTGATGACCGAAGGCGTAGGCGGCGCGGGCGGAGGATCAACCGCATCCGGCATCGG
>DAOMPU010000095.1:0-8233 GCA_035444925.1 Terricaulis sp.
TGGTGCGTTTTGCCGATCAGCTTGGCATGGAGCTGGACGAGCCGGGCGAAGGCCCCGTCAGCGCGCTGGCCTGGAGTGCGGACGGCAAGCACATCGCCATCGGCGATGAAGCCGGGCGCGGGGCGATCGTCAGCCTCTAAAGGGGCCGCGCGCTCCCCGCTGTCAGCACCTGGTCCATCACTTTGAACACGCCGGAAATCTCATCGACGATGCGCTTGGCGCGCGCGGGATTGACCAGCGGCTTGAACAAATCGCCAGGCTCAAACAGATCGCCGCCTTCCACCGCCACAAGCAAATCGCCGCCTTCGAAGGCGCAGCGGATGCGCTTGCCGTGCAGGCGCGTTTCCAATTCGATCAGGCGCTCCATCATCACCGGATGCAGCAGATAGCGCGCCTCCACCTGATCCGTGCCCCAAACTTCAAACGCCTTCTCGAATTTTGAATCCACCAGGCGCACCCGCTCGAGCTTGCGCCCGCCTGCTTCCCCGCCGCCGAACGCATTGAACACGCCCGCGTCGCGCCGCACGATGGTGACGCCGAGAAAATCGCGCGGGAAATGCATGCGCATCAATTGCCCGCGAAACACCGTGTCGTAGCGTGTGCGGCCCTTGCTGTCGGTGCGGCGTTTTTCAAGATGCGCTTCGTAAAGATCGAACGCGGCGCCCTTGTAGGCGCCATGAAAATGATCCTCGAATTTTGAACGATCAAAGCCAGGGGCGAGGCGCAGCGCGCGCATGCGCTCAAACGCGGGCGTAGAGAGCGGGACGATATGGTAGCTCGCGCCCATGGCTGCGGCGATGCCGGTGCAATATTGGCGCTTCAGCTCCTCGCCGACTTTGGCCAGCGGGGCGTAGGCCCAAAAGCCGATCATCACCAGCGCGCCGATCAGAGCGGCGAACACCCAGCCAAATTCGCGCGTGCCGATATAAACCGCCGCGCCGAGCACCAGCCCAACGCCCGCCACGATCATCGCGCGCTTGTTAAACAGCGCGACGGCCTCAAGGCGCGCGCCCTCGTTCTCGCGGAAGCAAGGCTCAATCCGCTCTTGATAGATGCGCTGGAACGCCGCCTCATCGAGCCGCGCCAGATCCACTGCTTCGCTTGAATCCTCGCCCATGCGCCGATCCTGGCCAGCCGCGAAACCAATTGCAACGCAGAGCGCGCGCGGGGAAGGTGCGGATCATGCGTCTTTCCCGCCGAACCACCCTCGCCGCCGGCTTCGCCGCTCTCGCCGCCGCGCCCGCGCACGCGCAAACCGAGCCGATCGCACGCACGCCGCGCGGCCGGCTGCGCGGCACGGTTGAAAACGGCGCGCTGGCGTTCAAAGGCGTGCGCTACGGCGCGGCCGAGCGGTTTCAGGCGCCGCGTGCGGCGCCCGCGTGGCGCTGGGTGCGCGATGCGCTGCGATTCGGGCCCGCTTGCCCGCAGCGGGGCCTCGCGCACGAAGAGCAGAGCGAAGATTGCCTCGTCCTGAACATCTGGACGCCCGCCCTCACGGGCGCGCGGCCCGTGCTGGTTTACATCCACGGCGGCGCCTACAATTCCGGCTCGGGCTCGAGCCCCGAAACCAACGGCGCCCGCCTGGCCACGCACGGCGATGCCGTGGTGGTGACGCTGAACCATCGGCTCAACGTGTTCGGCTACGGCTATTTCGCCGCGCACGGCTTTGCCGATAGCGGCAATGCCGGGCAACTCGATCTCATTCTCGCGCTCGAATGGGTGCGCGACAATATCGCCGCGTTCGGCGGCGATCCCGCTTGCGTCACGGTGTTCGGGCAATCGGGCGGGGGCGCGAAGATCGCGACGCTGATGGCGATGCCGGCCGCGCGCGGGCTCTTCCACCGCGCCTTCACCATGAGCGGCCAGCAGGTCACCGCCTCCGGCCCGCTTAACGCCACGCGGCGCAGCGAAGCGTTTATCGAAGCGCTTGGCAGGGCCGACGCGCTGGCCTGGACGCCCGTCGATCGCCTGGTGGCGTCGCTTGCGCCCACCGATCCGGTGCTTGGCTATGGCGCGCTCTATTTCGGGCCGGTGCTGGATCAGCGGAATCTGCTGCGGCATCCGTTTTATCCCGACGCGCCGGCGCAATCGAATGCAATCCCGATGATGATCGGCAATACCCGCGACGAAACCCGCGGTTTCGTGGGCGATGATCGCGCGCTGTTTGCGCTCACTTGGGAAGAGCTGCCCGCGCGGCTCGCCACGGGCATGCGCGTGGATATTCTGCCGACGCATGTGATCGAGGCGTATCGGCGCTTTTACCCCGGCATCGGCCCCAGCGACCTCTATTTTGCGGCGACCACCGCCGCGCGCTCCTGGCGCGGGGCGCTGATTGAGTTGGAGGCGCGCGCCGATGCGGGCGCGCCGGCCTACGCCTACCAGCTAGACTGGCGCTGCCCGCGCGAGGGCGGCGTCTATGGCGCCCCGCACACGCTCGATATCCCGCTCGTGTTCGGCAATCTGGAAGCTTCCCCTTGGATCGGCGCGCGCACACCGGAAGCGGAGGCGGTGTCCGCCGCCATGATGGAGGCGTTGCTACGCTTTGCCCGCAGCGGAGACCCCGGCTGGACGCCTTACACGCGCGACCAACGCGCGACCATGATCTTCGATACGCGCGCGCGAATGGAAAACGATCCGCGCAAAGCTGAGCGCGAATTGTTCGCCGCCGTGCCTTACGTACAGCCGGGCACTTAGCCGGAAATCTGCGCCAGCGCGTGCTTGAGCTTGGCGAGCGATGCGGCCGCATCTTCGCGCCGCTCACGCAATTCTTCGACCACTTCTTCCGGCGCGCGGGCGACGAAATCCTTGTTGCCGAGCTTGGCCTCCATCTTGGCGATTTCGCTTTCGAGTTTGCCGATCTCCTTGGAGAGCCGCGCGGCTTCCGCCGGCAGATCGACCACGCCTTCCAGCGGCAGCGCCACCGTCGCGCCATCCAGCACGAACGTCACCGAGCCTTTCGGCGCCTCCTTGGCGCTGGTGGAATATTCCAGGCGCGCCATGCGGTCGATCAAATCCTGATAGCGCTCCAGGCGCGCCTCGGCCTCCGCGCCCGCGCCGATCAGCAGCAGCGGGATTTTGGCGCCGGCCGGCACGTTAAGCTCGGAGCGGGTAGAACGCGTCTCTTCGATCAGCGCCACCATCCATTGGATTTCCGCTTCCGCGCTTTCATCCGCGAGGCTGAGCGGCAGGTTCGGCCAGGGCGTGGTGATCAGCATGCCGGTGCGCTTGTGGCCGTATTCGCCTGTGCGCGCCCAAATCTCCTCGGTGATGAAGGGCATGAAGGGGTGCAGCATGATCAGGATTTGATCGAGCGCCCAGGCCGCGGTGCGGCGGGTTTCCAGCTTCGCGGCTTCATCCTCGCCGTTCAGCAGCGGTTTGATGAATTCGAGGTACCAATCGCAATAGACGTTCCACACGAACTTATAGAGCGCGCCAGCCGCTTCGTTGAAGCGGCGCGCCTCCAGCTCACGCGTGACGGCGTGCAGCGTCTTGGCGGTTTCGCCCACGATCCAGCGGTTGACCGCCTGTTGCGGCGTGCGGGGATCGTACTGATCCCATACTGCGCATTCGTTCATCTGCGCAAAGCGCGCGGCGTTCCAGAGCTTGGTGCCGAAATTGCGATAGCCTTCGATGCGCTGCTCGCTGAGCTTGATGTCGCGCCCTTGGGCGGCCATCGCCGCCAGCGTGAAGCGCAGCGCATCGGCGCCGTATTTATCGATCAGTTCCAAGGGGTCCATCGTGTTGCCCTTGGATTTGGACATCTTCGCGCCCTTAGCGTCACGGACGAGGGCGTGGATATAAACCTCCTTGAACGGCACATCCTTCATGAAATGGAGGCCGAACATCATCATGCGCGCGACCCAGAAGAAGATGATGTCGTGCGCGGTGACGAGCGTTGAGGTGGGATAGAAGCGCTTAAGCTCCGTAGTGTTCTCCGGCCAGCCCATGGTCGTGAACGGCCAGAGGCCCGAGGAAAACCAAGTGTCGAGCACGTCCTCGTCTTGGGTGAGCGCGACGTCCTTGCCGTAATGCTTCTTGGCCGCGCTTTTGGCTTCGCCTTCGCTCAGTTCAACGAACACATGCCCATCCGGGCCGTACCAAGCCGGAATGCGGTGGCCCCACCAGAGCTGGCGCGAGACGCACCAGGGCTCGATGTTGCGC
This sequence comes from Terricaulis sp., assembly GCA_035444925.1. Classification (GTDB taxonomy): domain Bacteria; phylum Pseudomonadota; class Alphaproteobacteria; order Caulobacterales; family Aquidulcibacteraceae; genus Vitreimonas. The sequence goes on from DAOMPU010000095.1 coordinate 4,162, forward strand.
ATCCACTGGAAGTACGTCTTGCTCCAGGCTTCGGGCGTGAATTTGGTTTCGCCGCTTTCCACGGCCTTGATCGCGTTCTTCGCCAGTTCGCCCGCGTTGACGTACCATTGGTCCGTCAGCATCGGCTCGATCACGACGCCGGAGCGATCACCGAACGGCTGCATGATCTTTTTATCTTCGGTGCGCTCAAGCAGGCCAAGCGCATCGATATCCGCCACGATCTGCTTGCGCGCCTCGAAGCGGTCGAGGCCGCAATATTTTTCCGGCACGTGCGGCGCGTCGGCCATGCGGCCCTTTGTATCCATCAGCACGTACATCTCGATGCCGTGTGCGCGCGCGACCTTGTAATCGTTGAAATCATGCGCGCCTGTGATCTTCACCGCGCCCGAGCCGAAATCCGGATCGGGATATTCATCAGCGATGATCGGGATGTAGCGATCGGCCAGCGGCAGCAGCACGCGCTTGCCGACGATCGGCGCATAGCGCTTGTCGCTCGGATGCACCGCCACCGCGCCGTCGCCCAGCATGGTCTCAGGCCGCGTGGTGGCGATGGCGATGTAATCGCGCGTTTCCCACTCGGTGGGGTTGCCTTCCTCATCGTGGGCGATCGGGAATTGGTAGGTCTCGCCGTTTTCGAGCGGATATTTGAAGTGCCAGAAATGGCCGTTCACTTCCTTGTTCTCGACTTCGAGATCGGAGATCGCGGTTTCAAAGTGCGGATCCCAATTCACAAGGCGCTTGTCCTTGTAGATCAGGCCCTCCTTGTAGAGCTGCACGAACACTTTGAGCACGGCGGCCGAGAGGCCCTCGTCCATGGTGAAGCGTTCGCGGCTCCAATCGCAGCTGGCGCCCAGGCGGCGCAGCTGCTGGAAAATCATGCCGCCGCTTTCTTCCTTCCAGGCCCAGACGCGCTTGATGAATTCCTCGCGCCCCAATGAGCGGCGATCTTCGTTGCCGGCTTCGGCCAGCTTACGCTCCACCACCATTTGCGTGGCGATGCCGGCGTGATCCATGCCCGGCTGCCACAGCACGCTCTTGCCGCGCAGCCGCTCAAAGCGGATCAGCACGTCCTGCAGCGTGTTGTTGAGCGCGTGGCCGATGTGCAGCGAGCCAGTCACGTTGGGCGGGGGGATGACGATGGCGAACGCCTCGGCGTTCGGGTCGGCCTTGGGTTTGAAGGCGCCGGATTGCTCCCAAGCCTCGCTCCAGCGCGGCTCGACAGCTTTTGGATTGAAAGTCGGTTCGATCATTGCCCGGCGGCTATAGCAGGGCCAGGCCGCCAAGGGCGAGATGCGATCTCGGCGCACACGCACGCTTCCCCGCCAAGCCCCGGCCTTGAGCCGGGGCGCGTGCGGGGATCCAGAGCCAAAGGCGCGGCCTGTAGCCCTAGATCCCCGCTCTCAGCCCGGCTTTCGCCGGGCGTTCGGCGGGGAAGCGTGGACGACAAAAAACGGCCCAGCTTGCGCCGGGCCGTTCTCGAAGATGTTCGACGTGTTTAGCGCGCCAGGCGGGCGATGCCAGCTCGGCTTCCACCCGCGCCTCGACGATGGCCGGCAGGTTATGATCGAGCCATTCCTTCAGCATCGGCTTCAACAGCTCGCGCACCACGCCCTCGACCGTTTGGCCGGGCGTGTCGGCCACGCGCAGCGTGCCGGCGAGGCGCGCCATCGAACCGGCCGCGGCCGAAGCGGTGGGCGGAGAGATGATGGTGTCGGGCGTCACGGTCGCGGTCTCCTGCACGGGCGCGCGCGGCGCAGGGCGCGGCGGCGGCGCCTCTTCAATCGGCTCAACCGCTTCGAACACGATGTCGTCTTCGGTTTGCGCGACCGGCGCTGGCGCGGGGGCCGGCGCGGGCTGAGCATGTTCGGTCAAATCCAGCACGGGCTCGGCCGGCGCCTGCTCTTCCTCCGAGATGATGCGCCGGATCGACGCCAGGATCTCTTCCATGGAAGGTTCGGCTTGCGGTTCTTGCAGCGCCATTTCGTGCCTCGTGGATGCCAAGTTCGAGTCGAGCGACTCAAAGGTTATTGATCACAATGATTCCCGTCCACGACGACGCGCGCGGAATCACCGCCGAATTCCAGCGTGATGCTTGGGCGCGATCGTATAAGGGAACGTTAACGCGCGGAAAGGCGCGAGGGATCGTTGCGCGCGCGGTTAAAATGCGAATGCGGGCGGCTTCACAAGGCCCGGCGCGATCGGCGGCGCAGCGTCGAACGCCACGCGATACGCGATCGTATCGCCACTCTTGGTGTAGATGCGCGCAGCGCCCGCCGCGCCCTGGCGCACGATGACGCCTAAGCGCCCGCCCGGCGCCAATTGCGCGAGCCACGCATCGGGCACGAATTCCGCGCCGCCGTTCAGCACGATCACGTCATAGGGCGCGGCGTCGGCCCAGCCATCCAAGGTGGCGGTAGAGACCGTTTGCACGTTGCGCACGCCGGACGCTTCCAGCGCCGCCTTGGCGGCGAAGGAAAGTTCCGGGTCCGGGTCGTGCGCGATCACTTCGTTGCAGCACGCCGCCAGCACCGCCGCGCCGTAGCCAGTGGCGCCCGCGATCTCGAGCCCGCGCTCGTGCGCCTGCGCGCCGAGCGCGTGGATCAGCTTGGAGAGATCGCGCGCGCGCATCAGGGTGCGCCCAGGCGCGACCTCCAGCTCCATGTCGCCATAGGCCACCGCCCGCTTGTTCGGCGGCGCGAAGCGCTCGCGCGCCAGCACGCCCATGGCGTGCTGGATGCGCGGGTCGGTCACGTCGTTGGGACGAACCTGACTATCGACCATCTGCTTGCGGGCTTGCGCGAAATCCATGCAAGCGCCTCTAAGCCGTCCCGGCCCGCCCGGCAAGCGCGCTTAATGTCCCTGGCGCATTAGCGGCACATCTTGTCGCGGCCGAGGTCGAAATGCAGGTGGTCGCGGTGGGCGGCATTGTAGTCGGGGGAGAGGACGGCCTGGAAATACCCACAGGCGCCGGTCCGCACCGCCCGCAGGAACGCCCGCTCGTCCGCCCTGCCGCGCCAGCCGCCCAGAACCTTGATCTCGCGCCCATCGGACAGAAGGAAGCCGCCGATATCGGCGGCGTTGGCGCGCGCGTGCTCGCTCATGCGCCGGTCGCTGCGCCCGGCGATGGGCCGGCAGGCATAAACCGCGCCCGCCAATTCGATCCGCGCCACCGGCTGGCCCAGGTGCTCAGCCGCGGCGGGGGCCACCACGTCGCGTTCCCAAAGCGCCAAAGCCGCCGCCAGCGCGCACGATCCGCCCACCGGGCCCGAATACGGATGCGCCGAACGCGTCAGCTCCACAGCGCCGCTATAGCCGCAGCGCGCCCCCTCGCGCAGATCGGGCAGCGGCTCGGTTTCAAACCCAGCCTGCTCCAACGCAGCGCGGCAAGCGGGCGCGTCGCGCGAAAACTCAGCGATCCGCTCCGCCCGCAACAAAGCAGGCTCCGCCGGCGGCTCCGGCCGCGGCGGGCGCCCGATCACCAGCATGAGCATGACCAGCGCGAGCACGGTCAGCGCGCCGGCCGCGATCAAACGGGCGCGCTCCAGGCCTTCCTTGGGCGGGGGGCGGAAAAAGCCGAGCATCGAAGTGCGGTGCGCCGCCTTGACCGATTCCCAGCGCCTCGCCTAGGACATGACGCACCGCGCGCCCATGTGTCGCCGGCGGATGGCCTCGTGGCGGAGTGGTTACGCAGCGGACTGCAAATCCGTGCACCCCGGTTCGATTCCGGGCGAGGCCTCCAATTCTTCTGCGCCAGAACTGACGCCCGCCCCGGCCCGCTTTGCGCGGGCCAAGGCGGGAGCGCTCAGTATCGGTAGGACAATTCCACCCCAAACGTGCGCGGCTCGGCGTAGATGCCGTTGAAGCCCTGCGCGGCCGAGGTTCCGCCGGCGCTGACAAACGGCGCGAGCGGCATCGGAACGATGCGCTGATAATAAATCTCGTCCGTGAGATTGCGGCCCCACAGCATGGCGCGCCAATTCTCGCCGATGGAAATGCCGATATTGGCGTTGACCAACGTCATCGCGCCCTGCTCGGCGCGGGGATCGAGAAACGCGTCAAGCATCGTGGCGCT
>DAOMPU010000096.1:0-8149 GCA_035444925.1 Terricaulis sp.
CGCGATGCGCCCTAGTAGCATGCGCGCAGCGTCACGCCGTAGGTGCGCGGATCGCCCAGGAACGCGCCATAGCTGCGCAGGCCCGGATTGGCGTTGCCCGATTGCAGCGGCACGTCGAACGCGATCTGCTGATAGGCTTCATCGAGCAGATTGCGCGCCCACAGCTCCAGCCCCCAGCGTTCGTCCTGGCGCCCGATGCCCAGGCGCGCATTGACCAGCCAATATTCCGGCTGCGCCTTGCCCGGGTTCAAATCCGACCCGGTGATCTGCTCGGACGTGTAGCGGAAATCGAGATACGCCATGCCCAGCCAATCATCGCCGATCGGCTGCTCGAACGTGGTCGAGCCCGTCACCGTCCATTCCGGCGCATTGGTGAGGCGCGCGCCCGGCAGGCGGCCCAGCACGTTCGTGCGCTGATAGGGATTGTAGCTATCGGCCACCCAGCCCGTATCGGAGCCATAGGTGGCGTCCACATACGCGGCCGAAGCCGCCAGCGTCAGCCCCTCCACCGGGGTGCGCCACGACATATCGATCTCGGCGCCGCTCGATTCCACTTGCGGGATCGACGCCACCTGGAAGGATACGCCGTTATAGGTGTTGAGCTGGTAATTCTCGTACTCGTTGGTGAACAGCGCGATGTTCAACAGCAGTGCGTTATTGAACCATTGCGTTTTCAGCCCCGCCTCGAACGAGGTGACGAATTCCGGATCGAAGCCGGTGTTGTAGGTGATGTCGAAACTGTTGGGGCCGGTCTGCGTGTAGCCGGAATAGTCGCGGTCAAGATTGAAGCCGCCCGCCTTGTAGCCGCGCGAAGCGGAAACATAGCCGCTGATCATGTCGCTGAAGCGATGATGCAGCGCCAGCACGCCGGAGAATTCCTCTTCCGTGCGCGATTGGCTGAACGCCTGCCCGTCCAGCGACGGGTTGAGCGAGGGCATGCAATAGACTTGCTGCGCGTTGCCCGCAAAGCCCGAAGCCGCCGGCGCGCCCACGCCCGTGAAATCGCTGCTGCACACCCCGGCCGGCCCGCCGGCCGAATTGATCACGGTTTGGAAGTCGCCGGCGGTGATTGCGCCCGCGCCAGCCAGCACGGCGTCGATCGTCGGCGCCGCGCCCCACAACAGCGCCGCCCCGCCCGGGAACGGCCCGTTGAAATTGGTCGAGAAGCGCGCATCGAGATCTTTTTCCTCGCGCGTAAAGCGCGCGCCCAGCGTGACATTGGTGGCGGAGGTGACGTTGAAGATGTTGTGCGTGAACAGCGCGATCGATTGGCCGTTCTGCTCATAGCGATCGGCCAGGTAAGAGCCGTCGAGCGCCAAATCCATCGCATCGGCCCCGCCCTGCACGGGATCGAACGCCGCCCACAGCGCCGGGCTGTTCAGGCGCCAGAAATCGTTGAACTGGCTGCCCAGCGTAATGCCTTCGCGCCGCTCCAGCGTCTCGTCCGAGAAGAACAAGCCCACCAGCCAATCGAGGCGGCCAGCCTCGCCGGTCAGGCGGAATTCCTGCGTGAAGATTTGAAAGCCAAAGCCGGTGCCCCCGCCTTCGGGGCGCCACCACAAATCCGCCGCCGAATAATCGGCGTCCATACCGGAATCGTTGCGCCAATCGCGATACGCGGTGATCGAAGTCAGCGTGCCGAAATTCAAATCCCAGGTCACCTCGCCCGAGAGGCCCCATTCTTCGACATATTGGCCATAGCCGCGATTGGCGAAGCCGTGGCGCTGGCTCAGTTTGCCCGCGCCGAGATTGGAGAGGTTGGCGTTGATCACATCGAGCGGAGCGCCGGTATTGCCCGCGCCATAGCCGCCCGCCCACGCCGTCGCGCCCGCCGGGCCTGGCGAGGTGAGGCTGCCGGTGAACACCGGGAAGAGGCTTGGGGTGTAGGCCGTGCCGTTGACGGCGCGCGGATTATAAATCTGCGCCGCGCAGCATTCTTCGTCGCGCTCGGTATAGTCGGCGATGATGCGCAGGTCCGCGTTGGCGCCGAGGGCGAACAGCAATTGCCCGCGCACCGTCCACAGATCGCGCGTGTTGGTGTCGCTGGTGTTTCCGTTGAAATCGGTCACGTCCATGAAGCCGTCGCGCGTGGAGCGCGCGGCGAACAGGCGCCCACCGATCGCGTTCTCCACCAGCGGCCCGCTGACGAAGCCCGAGACGCGGGTTTCGTTGTAGGCGCCGTACGTGACATCGCCGCCGGCTTCAAAGCGATCGAGATTGGGCGCGACCGTGACAATGCTGATCAGCCCGGCCGACGTGTTGCGGCCAAACAGCGTGCCCTGCGGCCCGCGCAGCACTTCGATCTGCTGCACTTCGCCAATGTCGGAGAGCGCCACCCCGTTGCGCGCGCGATAGACCCCGTCGATGAATACGCCCACCGAGCTCTCCAGCCCGGGGTTCGAGCCTTGCGTGCCGATGCCGCGCAGGCGCGCGGTGGCCGAGCTCTCGTTTTCCGAAACGTTGAACTGCAGCGACGGCACGATCGCGGTCAAATCCTGGATGTCGCGCACGCCAGCGTTTTCGACCATCTGCGCCGTCACCGGCGTCACCGAAATCGGCACGTCCTGCAGCGCGCTCGCGCGGCGCGTGGCGGTGACGACGATTTCCGCGTCCTGCGCCTGGCTTTGCGCCAGCGCATCGGTGGCCGCGCCCGTTACGCCAGCGCCGGCGCCCAGCATGAGGCCCAGCACCGTGCGCCACGTCTTGCGCACCGACCGCTCGCGTTTTTTCATGGTCCCTCGTCCCTTCCCCGCAGCGGGCGCGCCCCCGCCCACTCTATTTGCACCGCCAAAATCCGGCCTGCGCCAGTTACATCTTGAAAAACAAGCGGCGGCGTCTCGCAACGTGAAATGCGCGTAATCGATCGCGCGGGCTGCGTCCACGCGGGGGCAAAAGAAAAGGCCGCAGCTTGCGCCGCGGCCTTAAGGGGGTCGTTTAGCCCTGGTTAGAACGAATAGCGCACTTCCGCCCCGATCACGCGCCCCTTGTTGAGCGGCGAGAAGGTCGGCACCGCGGGGCCCGCCCCGTCGCCGCCGAACGGCGCGATGTCGGGCAGCTGCGTGTCGCCGCCGAAGGAGGCTTCATCCAGCATGTTGAGGCCATAAACCGAGAACGACCAATTCCCGAAGTTCGGCCGCAGCGTGAGGTTGAAATCGATCATATCGACTTCGTTCAGGCGCCCTCGGTTATTGTCGGTGTAGAAATTCTCGTCGCGGTGGTTGTAGCTGACGCGCGTGGACAGCGCGCCGAACTCGCCCAGCGGCAGATCCCACAGGATCGAGGCGCCGTAGGTCCATTCCGGCACGCGCGGCAGGCTGAGCGCCGCATCCGCCGCGTTGACGACGCCGTCGGCGTTCAGATCTGCGGTGACGCTGTCGTAGGAAGCGTCGGTATAGCCGGCCTGCAGCTGAATCTGCAGCGTGTCGAGGATGTTGAAGCGGGTTTCGAACTCCGCGCCCTGGAGCGTGGCGTCGCCCGCGTTCACGATCACCTGCTGCACGCCCGAGGGGCCCGGCAGGTTGGTTTCACGCTGCATGCCTTCGATCTCGTTGTGGAACACCGCCACATTGAGGCGCCAGCGGCCATCGAAGAAATCCTGCTTCCAGCCGACTTCATAAGAGGTCTGTTCTTCGGAATCGAAGGCCGTCGGCGGTTGGGGCGTGCCGCCGGGCGAGCACACCGGCACAGCCGGACACGGGGGAACGCCGAACGTCGTCACACGGAAGTTGACGCCGCCCGAGCGGAAGCCCTGCGCCGCGAACGCATAGAGGTTGGTGCTGGCGTTCGGCTGCCATTGCACGCCGATGCGCGGCGAGATGTCATGCCATTTCAGATCGAAGGCGCTGTCGGAGAAGTTCAGGAAGTTGCCGTCGATGCTGCCGCCCACGACGCCCTCGCCCGGCACGATCACCGCGCCGTCGAGGTTGTCGAAGAAGCCGCGAATGCGCGACGCCTGCGCCGCCTTCTCTTCTTCGGTGTAGCGGACGCCGAGATTGACGGTGAATTGCTCGTTCAAACGCCAATCGGTGTTCGCAAAGATGCCCCAGGTGGAGAAATTGCCTTCCCCGCCGCCGACGCGCGGCGCCGGCGCGCCGATCAGCACGCGCTCTTCGATATAAAGCAGGTTCTGTTCGAAGAAGTAATGGCCGAGCACCAGGTCCAACGGGCCGAACGTGCCGGCGTAGCGAAGCTCGTTGCTCCACTGATCCTGCATGTTCACGGCGCGGGCGTGGAACGCGGTGTTGGTCGTGGCGTCGATGTCGCCCCCGCTGCGGCCTTCGTAGTCGCGATAGGAGAGGATGTTGGTGATGGTGCCGTTGCCGAACGGCACGTCCCAATTCGCCTCCAGGATGCCCTGCTCCCAATCGCTGGTCGCGAAGCCGCGATTGTTGATCGCGAAATCGAACGAGTCGCGGGAATAGAGGCCGTGGTTCTGCCCCGCCGGGCCGTCGCCCTCAGTGTTGCCCGATTCAACACGGAGGAGGAATTCGAGGTTCGGCGTGGGCGTCAGCCGCAGCGCGCCGCGATAGATGTTGGTGCGGCTGGCGCCGAATTGCGATCCGTCGAAATCGTTCTCAAACCAGCCCTCGTCGTCATTGTAATAGACGGCGACCTTGCCGCTCAGCATGCCCGGCGCCAGCGGGCCCGAGATCGAGAAATCGGCCGTGTAGTTCAGCCCCGTCTCAACGCCGGCGCGGGCGCTGACTTCAAGCTCGTCGCCTGGCGCCTTGGTGCGCAGCACGATGGCGCCGCCGGTCACGTTGCGCCCGAACAGCACGCCCTGCGGCCCGCGCAGCACTTCCACGCCGGCCAGATCGAAGCCATCGGTCAGGATGCCGGCGTTGATGCCCATATACATGCCATCCACGAACACGCCGACGGTGGGATCGACGGAGGGGATCGAGCTGTTGATGCCGAGGCCGCGGATGGCGAAGTTCGCCACGCCGGGGCTGGTGCCGATATCTTCAAGCTGCACGTTGGGGATCGAATAAGAAAGGCTTTGCAGGTTGGAGAAATTCAGCGCCTCAAGCTGCTCGGCGCCGAACGCCGTCACCGCCACAGGCACGTCCTGCACGTTGCGCTCGCCGTGCTTCAGCCCCGTCACGACGATCTCGTCCGACGCTGCGCCCACGCTTTGTGCGGCCGCGGATGAAATCATCCCCAGCCCGAACACCAACGACATCGCCGTCGTCAGCCCGAGCACGCGGCGCGTGCTCGCTCCCTCTTTTCGCATTGTGCTTCCTCCCGCGCGTTTCCTTTCCCAGAGCGTGTTGGCGATCTTGTTTCGTCGCCATACACAGGTGTATGTTAGGCATGGCAGTTCAGAGTTGAAAAGCGCAAGTTCGCGAAAAGCGAATGGCGGCGGCCGGGTGTGACGAGGCTGCATCATTGCATCAGTAGCAAGCGCTACAGTATGGATCGGCATGGACGCGCAACCTTCCCGCAAACGCAGCGAAGCCACCACGCTCGACGCCGCCACATGGATCGAGGCGGCGATGGACGCGCTGGCCGAAGGCGGCATCGACGCGGTGCGGATTGATCCGCTGGCCAAACGCCTCGGCGTCACGCGCGGCAGCTTCTATTGGCATTTCAAAGATCGTGATGCGCTGCATCAAGCCATGCTGAAGCGATGGCGCGAGCGCGCGAGCTACAACATCATCACCCGTATCGAAGGCCAGCATGAGCCGGTGCGCGAGCGCTTGAAGCGGCTGCTGGCGCTGCCCTATTCCAGCTCACGTTCCGCGCGCGGCGCGGCGATTGAAGTGGCCGTGCGCTTGTGGGCGCGGCGTGATCGCAACGCCGCCAAGGCCGTGCGCCACATCGACCGCGTGCGGCTTGAATATTTCGAACGGATTTTCGCCGAGCACGGCTTCGCCAAAGCCAAGGCGCGCCAGCGCGCCTACGTGCTCTACGCCGCGCTCATGGCCGAAGCGCTGATCGTGGTCGATAGCAAGGAGCCCGCGCTGATCGATCTCGATAAGTTCCTGCTGGATTGAGTCCGTTCAAAGCTTGCGCAGCACGCCCATCGCCGCCATCGCGCTGACCAGGTCGTTCACCTCATCACGCGCGAGCGCGGGGAACTCCGCCACAGCCTCCCCAAAGGTAAAATCCGAGGCGGCGAAAATCCACTGGACCAGCGGCATGATGTGCGCGCCCACCGAGATCTCCTGATGGCCGTCGCTCAACACTTGGCCGTCGCCGCGCGGCGTCATCCGCAAATTGCGGTTCGCCACCACGTAATGAGCATCCGTCGGCCGCTGAGGTAAGGAGAACGTCCCCCGCGGACGAGACCGGGTGCGCTGCTCCTGACGGATGACGCGCTCGAACTGATCGATGCGCGCGAGGTCGGAAAGCCTTTGCCCAAGGGCGGCGAGTCGCGCCTGAAGCGCCGCGTTGTCGCCGTCCGCACCCGGAAGGTCATCGCGAAAAATACTTTCGCGCGCAGCTTCCTTACGCAGCAGATCGATCACCGCCAGCCCATTCATCGGCTGGACAGAAAACGTAACATGCAGCGATGCGTCGGTCGTGGCGAGCGCGTCGTGGTACTGGCCGCGCGGAATGTACATTAACTCGCCGGGCCGCATCGTATGCTCGAACGCCACTGCGCCCTTGGCTTGATCGTGCAAGCGCTGCGTATTGGATCCTTGCGGCGGTTGGCCTACGGGGTTGTCAACGCGCCCTTGATACACGCGCCACGTTTTCTCGCCCGCGATCTGCACCGCGAAGACCTCATGGTCGTCGTAATGGCTGTCGAAAGCCTGATGGCCGCCGAACGAGAAATAGACGTTCGCCACCGCGTAGCCGAAAAGGCGCGATTCCAAGCAATCGGCCACAGCGCGAAACGCAGGCGTCATGCCCTCGGCGCCATTAAGGATCACCGACGCGCCGCGCGCCAACCAAGACGCGACCTTGTTCGGGTCCGCATGCAGCACTTCGCCGTCAAGCGTTTGCACATTGCTGCAATAACGAACGGCCGGCACCGCCTTCTTGTCGATCCAAACCTTCAGCGTTGCGGGCGTCCAGAAATTCGCCTGCGCCAACATCTCGTTGAGGCCGTCGTAAGAAAACAAGCCGGCGCGCGTTTCACTCGCGGGGAGCACGAGCGGCGCCTTGCGATAGTGGTTGGCGAAAAACTCCTGGGCCGAGATCGGGCGAAGCAGATCGTCTAAGCTCAACATCTCGGACCCGGCGGCTGTCAGCGAATCTTCTCGACCTGGCCGTATTCGAGATCGACCGGGGTTTCGCGGCCGAAGATCATCACGGCCACCTTGAGGCGCCCGCGCTCTTCATCGACTTCCGAGACCATGCCTTCAAAGCTTTGGAACGGCCCGTCGGAGACCTTCACCTTCTCGCCGATCTCGAAATTGATCACCGGGCGCGGGCGGGCTGCGCCCTGCTCGGCCACGCGGCCAAGGATGCGCTCGACTTCCTTGTCGCTCACCGCCTGCGGCTTGTTCTGATGGCCGAGGAAGCCGGTGACTTTCGGCGTGTTCTTGACGAGGTGATAGGCCTCATCGGTCATTTCCATTTTCACCAGCACGTAGCCGGGGAAGTGGCGGTGCTGGCGCAGCTTCTTTTGCCCGCGCACCACTTCGGTGACTTCCTCGGTCGGCACCTGGATGTCTTCGAATTGTTCTTCGAGCCCCTGGCGGCCGGCCTGGTCGCGGATCGCTTCAGCGACCTTCGCTTCGAAGTTCGAATAAGCGTGCACGATGTACCAGCGGGCGCGGCCCGTACCTTTTGACGCCGGTGCTTCCGTTTGCGTTTCCATGCTCATCGCCTCAGCCGCCGATGCTCAAAATCCAGCGGATGATCGAGCCCGCCGTCAAATCCACGAGAAAGAAGAAGATGGCGGCCATGATCGCCATGATGATCACCATGATGGTGGACACCGTGACTTCCTGGCGCGTCGCCCACGTCACTTTGCGCCCTTCGGCGCGCACTTCGCTGAAAAAGCGGAACGGGCCTCCGCCGCGCCGTGGTTCTTCGTTGTCAGCCGTTTCCATCGACATCGTTTCTTTTTTGAATTCCGTTACGCCTAGTTCGGCCCGCACGGCCGCTTCGGCAAGGGATGGCAGGAGTTGAGGGACTCGAACCCACGACCCTCGGTTTTGGAGACCGATGCTCTACCAGCTGAGCTAAACTCCTA
>DAOMPU010000097.1:0-8139 GCA_035444925.1 Terricaulis sp.
CACCTTCGGCATCATGGTGGCCATGCCGATCGTGCAGCTGATCTTGTTTGGCTACGCCATCAACACCGATCCGCGTCACATGCCGGCGGTGATCGAAATGCGCGAGGACGGGCCGCTGACGCGCGCGTTCCTGGCTTCGCTACACGCCTCTTCGTACGTCGATATCGTCGCCATCGTCACCGATGGGGATGAGGGCGATGCGATGCTGCGCTCGGGCGAGGCGAATTTTCTGATCTCGATCCCCGAGGGCTTTGAGCGGCGTTTGGTGCGCGGGGAGCGGCCGGAGCTTCTGCTCGCCGCCGACGCCAGCGATCCCATTGCGGCGGGCGGCGCCATCGCCGCAATCCAGCAAGTGGCGCAAACCGCGTTCGCGCCTTCGTTCGAGGGGCCGCTGGCGGGGCTCGCCCGCGCGCCTCCGCCTTACGAGATCGTGGTGCATCGCCGCTATAATCCGGCCGGCGTCTCCGCATTCAACATCGTGCCCGCGCTCTTGGGCATCATCCTCACCATGACCATGGTGATGATCACTTCGATCGCACTGACGCGTGAGAGCGAGCGCGGCACGATGGAGAATTTGCTGGCGACGCCGATCCGCCCGATCGAAGTGATGATCGGCAAAACCACGCCCTACATTCTCATCGGCGCGATCCAAGTGGGCATTGTGCTGGTGATGGCGCACTTCCTGTTTCACATCCCGTTCACCGGCTCGCCCTTGGCGTTCGTGATCGGGGTGGCGCTGTTTATCTTCGCCAATCTGATGCTGGGTTACCTGATCTCAACCATCGCGCGCACGCAGATGCAGGCGATGCAGACGACGTTTTTCGTGTTTCTGCCGTCGATCCTGATGTCGGGCTTCATGTTTCCGTTCAAGGCGATGCCGTTCTGGGCGCAATGGATCGGCGAAGCGCTGCCGATCACGCACTTCCTGCGCATCGTCCGCGAAGTGGTGCTGAAAGACGCGGGGCTTACCGACATCGTGAACGATCTCGGCCCGCTGGCGATTATCACTTTGGTGTTGGCGAGCCTCGCGCTGCTGCGCTTCCGCAGCACGCTCGACTAGGCGCTGGCCGCCGCGCTGAGCGAAGCTTCAGGCGCCGGCAATTCCAGCGCCGCAAACAGCTGCTGCACGATTCCCGGGCCCAGGCCCGCGCGCGCCAGCGCCACCAGGCGATCCATCGTCTCGCTGATGTCGGCCAAGCCGCGCGGCGCCGAAAGCGCCGCCTGCACGCCGCGCGCATCGCCGCACGGCGCGCCCGTTTCGCTGACGGAGATCAATTGCTCATGCAATTTCTCGCCCGGACGCATGCCGACGATGGTGATCTGCATATCCTGGTCTGGCCGCAGGCCATTGAGCCGAATCACGTCGCGCGCCAGCTCCACCACCGGCAGCGCCTCGCCCATGTCGATCACCAAAGTGGCGCCGCGCGGGCTATCGGCATTGAGCCCGATCGCCGCCGCCTGCAGCAGCACTTCCGCCGCCTGCGGGATCGAGAGGAAATAGCGCGTCACGCTTTCATCGGTCACGGTGAGCGGCCCGCCCTTGGCGAACTGCGCCGCGAAAATCGGCGCGACCGAGCCGGTCGAGCTCAGCACATTGCCCAGGCGAACAGGCACCGCGCGCGGCCCCGCGCCGCGATCCAGCGCCTGGCAATACAGCTCGCCCAGGCGCTTGGTGGCGCCCATGACGCCGGAAGGATCCACCGCCTTATCGGTGGAGACAAAAATCAGATCCGCGCCGGCCGCGCGTGCGGCTTCCGCCACATGGCGGAGGCCCGCGACGTTGGTCAGCACCCCCTCGCTCGGGAATTGCTCAACCAGCGGCACCTGCTTCAGCGCGGCGGTGTGGAACACGATGTCGGGCTGCTCGCGCGCGAACCAGCGCATCACCGCCTGACGATCGCGGATATCGGCCAGCGCCAGCGCCGCATCGCGCAGCTCAAGGCTGATCTTGAAGAGATTGTATTCGGAACTATCCAGCAGCGTCAGGCGCGCGGGCGCAAGCGCCGCCACTTGCCGCGCCAGCGCCGAGCCGATCGAGCCGCCGCCGCCAGTAATCAAGACGCGCTTGCCGGCGATGCGCGCGCGGATGCGCGCCCAATCCACATCGCCCAGCGGCGCGCCCACCAGATCGTCAAGCGCCATCGCCCGCACGCCGGTTGCTTCAAGCAGAAAGACTTGCGCGCGCGCGTCAGCGGCGCGCTTCAGCACGGCGCGGCGCGCGGAAACGGAGGCCGGTGCGTCGGCCAGAATCACGGCTTGCACATCGAGCGTCTCGAGCGGCAGCGCCTCCCAAGCGGGCGCGCGCGCAAGCACGGGCGCATCCGCGCGCCCGGCGCCCACGATGGCGACGCCGACAATGTCGAAGCCACGAAACGCTGGGCCAGCGGCCAGTGCCGCATGCACCGCTTCAGAAGCGCCCGCGAGGACGGCTTTTACCGTCATTCGTCACCTGCCGCTTGTGCTCAATTCCGCCGCTTTTATTCCCCTGCGGCAGGCCCAAGTCCACTCCCCCTCGCCCGTCCATCCCTTTAAATGAGACGGCCTGCTGCGTCGAGCAGCATCTGTGTCTCATTCAGGCAACGTCACCAAGCTGTTGCACGCAGAAACTTCCAGCGGCTGATCCAAACCTGGCCCATTTATCGCAAAATCGCCGCCCGCCGCGCGCACCAGGGCGCATCCGGCCGCCACATCCCAGATCATGGAACCTGATTCACGGTACGCCTCCGCGCGCCCCGCGGCCACATAAGCCAGCGCCGAGGCGGCCGAGCCGATCATGCGCACTTTGCGCCAGGTGCGCAGACGCGCTTCAAACAGCGCCATGGAGTCCGCGCTGGCGCGTGAGGGCACGCCTGTTTGCAAAATGCCGCTGGCGGGATCGGCTATCGCCGAAACGCGCATCGGCGCCCCGTTCAGCGCCGCACCGGCGCCGACAAGGCCGGTAAACCGCTCGCCCAGCGCGAAGCAATCCACCACGCCAAGGATCGGCGCGCCGTTATCGAGCAGCGCGATCGACACCGCGCAATGGGGATAGCCGCGGAGATAATTTATACTCCCGTCCAGCGGATCCACCGCCCACACATAGCGGCTCTCTCGCGCGCGGACCCAGCCGGCCTCCTCCGAGATGATCGGAAACGGGGCGGCGCGCTCCAGCGCGTTGAGGATCAGCGCCTCGGCGCGCTGATCGGCGTCGATCTTCACTTCGCGCCCGTGCTCGGCGGCGATGACGCCCCATTCGTCGCGGTGCGCCTTGAGGGCGGCGCCCGCTTCGCGCGCCGCAGCCTCGGCGATCGCCAAGAATTCTTTGTGCTCGTCCAAGGCTTTGCTCCTGGCCGTGGTGATACGCGCTTGCGCGCGCTTGGAGAAGCCGGCGATCCGCGCTTTAGTGGCGGCGGGAGCTGGGCATGGATAGCCTCCACGCGAATGCCAGCCGCGCGCGGCAAAGGCCGCGCGGGCGGATGAGCGTTTCCGCGCTCGATAAACGCCTCGGCCTGCGCCGGCGCGCGCGGGAGGATGCGGCCCGCAATCTGCCCCGCCCCGACGCCGCCGATCTCTCCGGCGCGGAGCTGGCGATCCTCGAAGCCGTCGCAGCGGAACGTGCGCACGTGGATCAGGCCCGCGCTGAGGCCAAGGCCGAGATCGAGCAGAAGCTGCGCGCGCTCGCCCCCCATCCGCAGGATTTCGCCGGCCCGGCGCTGGAAGCGCGGCTTGGCCTGCAGCAAGCGACCGGGCGCGCGTCGCACACCTGGAGCCAGGCCGCCGCCGCAGCAGCGGGGACGCAGGCGGAACTGGCGGCGTTCAAGCGCGCGCACGATCTGCGCCGCGCCGCGCATTATCCGGACTCGACGCTGCTGCAAGCAGGGCTCCTGTTCGCCGCCGCGCTGTTTGAGGCGCTGTTCAGCGCCGCATTGTTCGCGGAAGACGACGAACGCGGCCTGCTGGGCGGGGCGATCACCGCGATCGGGCTCTCGGGCGCGAACGTGACGCTCGGCTTCCTCGCCGGCTTTTTAGGCCTGCGTTATCTGCAGCACGTGCGCTGGGCGATCAGAGCCATGGGCGGAGCGGGCTTCGCGGCGATGGCGCTGCTGGCGCTGATGCTCAATCTGTTCGCCGCCGATTGGCGCGATGAGATGGCCGCGCTTTCAGGCCGCCAGCTCGATCTCGGCGCGGACGCCAGCTTCCGGCTCTGGTCTTTGCTGCAGCTGGAATCGCCGCAGGCGATCATTCTACTGATGCTGGGCGCGGGCGTGTGGGTGTTCGCCGCCATGAAGGGCTATTCCGGTTTCGACGATCCCTACCCCGATTACGGCAAGATGGATCGCGCCGTGCGCGCCGCGGATGAAGATTATGCCGAGCTGCGCGCCGAAGGGCGCACAAGTTTGGAAGCGCCGATCACCGCCGGAATCCAGGCGATCAGCGCAAGGCTTGCAGAAATGCGCGCCGAAGTGGATTCCATGAGCCGCGCTTTCGATCACGCCGCCGCTGAGATGGAGGCGCTCGACGCCGAGGCGCGCGCGCTCGATCAGCACGCCGCCGACGCCGTGCATTTCTACCGCCAGGAAAACGCCGCCGCGCGCCAAGGGCCGGCGCCTGCGTATTTTGGCGAGCCCCCGCCGGCGGCCGGCCCCGCGCTCGATGCGCTCGGCCCCGCCGCCGCCATGCTTGACGCGGCGCGCGCGCGGCTCGCGGAAGCGCAAGAACAAAGCGCCGAGGCGCAAAGCGCGCTGGCGCAGGCGTTGGAAGACGCCGCCGCGCGGCTTGACGCGGCGCCCGCGCCATGAGGCGCAAACGCGGCGGGCGCGCAGCGGGCGCTTTTGGCGCGCTGCTGATCGCGGCGGTGCTCGTGACGCTGACCGGATTTGGCGCGGCCGCGTTCCTGCTGCGCGCCCCCCCCACCGATCCGGAAACACTGTGCCGCACTGATGCGCCGCTGGCCGCGCACACCATCATCCTGGTGGATTCCACCGATCGGCTGGAGCCGCGCCACAAGCGGCGCCTGCGCGCCGTGCTGGGCCAAGAGCGCGCGCGGCTTGGCCAATATGAGCGGCTGACCTTGATGCGCCTCAGCGCGCGCCGCCCGCAGGAGCCGGCGATCCTTTTCTCCCGCTGCCTGCCGCGCCCGCCCGAGCAGACCAATCCGCTGTTCGAAAACGCCCGCCACACGCAGGCGCGCTGGGATGCCGATTTCGCCGAGGCTTTGGAGCGCGCGCTTGGTCGCGCCTCGGCCGGAGGGGCTGCGCAGCGTTCGCCGATCCTGGCGGGCCTGCGCGCAATCGCCGCCGACCCGGATTTCGATCCGCTTATCCCCAGGCGCCGCCTGGTGCTGGTTTCGGACCTGCTGGAGCACGAGCCGGGCGGCTTCACACACTACGCGGACGGCGCCAATTTCATCGCCTGGCGCGCGCAAGCAACTCAAAACACGCCAGATTTTTCCCGCGTGGAAATCCGCCTCGCGCCGCTCGACCGGCCCGCGCACGCGGCGCGCCAAGCTTACGCTTTGGAAAATTTCTGGCCCGATTATTTCGACGCGGCGCAGGCGCGCGCCGTCAGCGTCGATCCCGCTGCGTGAGCCATCTCGCGCGCGGCGCGCGACTCACTTTAGGCTCGCAGGTTCCGGCACGCGGGAGGCAACAGGGTGAGCAGCTTTTCCTGGCAAGGCGCCAGCGGGCGTTGGTTCGAGTTTGACGTCGCCAAGGCTGCGCGCGCGTGGGATCCCGCCGGCGGGCTCTACATGTTTGTGAAGCCGCAAGACCCGAACCTCGATTGGGGCGGGCCGATCTGCCTGTTCCTGGCCAAGACCAACGATTTCTCCGTCACTCTGGCGCGCCACGACATGTGGCAGGCGGCGGAAAACCTCGGCGCGCGTGAAATCCATCTGCTCGAAGTGCGCGACGCCGAGCGCCGCGCCGAAATCGAGCGCGACATCCTGGAAGCGCAAGCGCCAATCCTGAACCGCCAGCTGCGCCGCGTGGCTTAAGCCAGCGCGCGTACAGCCACATCGGGCGCGTCAGCGAACACGCCGTCCACGCCGGCGGCGGTGAAGGCGCGCACTTCCGCTTCCATATCGCCATGCTCAGCCGCGTCCTCCGGCCGATGCAGCGCGGAGCGATAGACCCGCATCGCCTGCGGCAGAAAATAATTCTCCGGCCTGAAGGTCCAGGGATGGACTTGCAGCCCAGCCGCGTGCGCGCGGGCGACAAGATCGGTGGGCGCGGCCAGATTGTCGTTCGCATCGCGCGGGATGATGAGCGATTTTACGGGCCCGACGCCGCGCGCATAGCCCGCGATCGCCGCGAGGCCCGCATCGCTCAGCATCTCCGCATAGGGCGTCTCCCGCCGATCCCACGGCGCGCCGGAATTGGAGATCAGCTGAATGCAGCGCCAGCGGATCGACGACATCTGCGCCAGCTGACGCAGCGGCCAGATTTCAAAGCATTGCACGAACAGCTTATCGGCGACCGCCTGCCCGCCCGCTTCGCGCACGGCGGCGATGAAGGGCGCCAGCGGATCGAGCCCCGCATCGCGCAGAAAGCTTGGATGCTTCAGCTCCGGATAGACCCCGACGCCCGCTTCCGCGGCCAGCGCCAGCACTTCCGCGAAAGTCGGGATCGCCTCCTGATCGTCGTGGGCGCGATTGGCGGCGCGCAATTGGGGGATGCGTTCGCGGCAGCGCAGGGTTTTCAGCTCGGGAAGCGTGAAATCCTCTACCCACCAGCCCGAAGCCGTGACGCCATCCACAATCTTCTCGCGCCGCCGCTGGGCGAACGCGGCGACTTCCGCCACGTTGGTCGTGCCGGAAATTTCATTCTCGTGCCGGCAAACCAGCACGCCGTCGCGCGTGATGACGAGATCGGGCTCGATGTAATCGGCGCCTTGCGCGATCGCCAAACGGTACGCCGCCAGCGTGTGCTCGGGCCGATAGGCGCTGGCGCCGCGATGGGCGATCACGATCGGGCGCGCTTGTGTGTTTTCACCCATGCTCGCGCATCCCGCCAGCGCCGCCGCCCCCGCGATCACATCGCGCCGCCTCACAAACGCTCGTCCTGCGGCGCAAGCTTGGTCATGGAAAGGCCCATGAACAGGATCGAGCCAACAAACAGCAAAGTCCACGCGCCGAACGTGGCGTCGAGCGTGGGATCGAGGTTCGGAAACACGGTGGGAAACTCGTGCGTAGCGAAGCCGTTGAGGAACAGCGTGGGCAAAGCCACGCCGATCGAAGCCTCGCCCTCATCGCCCGGCGCTTCGCGCAGGATCAGCAGGATGATCCAGGCCGCCAGCAGGCCGATGATCGGCGCGGAGAGGAACGCCACCATGCGCGCATCCGGCAGAAAGAAATATTGCCCGCCCAAGCGGAACGCGGCCGCCACCGCCAGCCACAACAAAAAGCCGAGGCCAATTGCGCGTATGATCATGGTTCAGCTCCCTGTTTAGGCAGTGGGTTAGGCAGTGGGGTTTCGCACTGGCGGGCTCGCCGCCCCTACTGCCTACTGCCCACTGCCTACTGCCTACTGCCTACTGCCTACTGCCTCATTTCAACATTTCGCGCGAGACGATCACGCGCATGATCTCGTTGGTGCCTTCGAGAATTCGATGCACGCGCAGATCGCGCACGATGCGCTCCACTTCGTAATCGGCCAGATAGCCGTAGCCGCCATGCAGCTGCAGCGCTTTATCCGCCACCGCGAACGCGGTGTCGGTGACGAAGCGTTTGGCCATGGCGCAATATTTGGTGGCGTCGGGCGCCTTCGCATCCAGCTTGCGCGCGGCGGCGTGCAGCAGCGCGCGGCAGGCCGCAAGCTCGGTTTCCATATCGGCCAGCACGAATTGGGTGTTCTGGAAATCGGCCAGGCGTTTGCCGAATTGCTTGCGCTCTTTCACATAAGCCAGCGCACGGTCGAGCGCGTCTTGCGCCCCGCCCAGCGCGCAGGCGGCGATGTTGAGGCGCCCGCCGTCGAGGCCCTTCATGGCGTATTTGAAGCCCTCGCCTTCGGGGCCGATGCGATTATCGGCCGGCACGCGGCAATCTTCGAAATTCACGATCGCGGTGGGCTGCGCGCGCCAGCCCATCTTGTTTTCGTTCTTGCCGAACGAGAGCCCCGCACTCCCATCCTCCACCAGCACGGTGGAGACGCCCTTGGGGCC
>DAOMPU010000098.1:0-8123 GCA_035444925.1 Terricaulis sp.
TCCATCCTCGTGATGGGCGCGGGCGGCGGCGCTGAATTGATGACGCTCGCGCCCGTGCGCGCGGGCTGGCGCTTCACCGGCGTTGATCCATCGCCCGATATGCTGGGCGGCGCGCAAGCCAAGCTCACGCAAGCCGGCTACGCCGATCGCGCCGAGCTGCACGTGGGATACGCGGCCGATGCGCCGCAAGGGCCGTTCGATGCGGCCACATCCTGCCTGCTGATGCCTTTCATCCCCGATGACGGAAGCAAGCTGGACTATCTGCGCCAAGTGCGCCGGCGCCTGAAGCCGGGCGCGCCGCTGCTGATGGTGGAGGGCTTCGCCGCGCGTGAGCCGGAAGCGTGGGCGCGCTATCTGAAGCTCTACATCACGCACGGCCTCTTGCGCGGCGCGCCGGAGGCGCACGTGAAAATGGCCGCCGGCGCGCAAGCAGGGCTGCACTACGTGCCGGTTGAGCGCCAGGAGGCGCTTCTCAAGGAAGCGGGCTTCGCTTGCGAGCGCTTTTTCCAGGCGCTTTACATTCACGGCTGGATCGCACGCGCATGAGTAATCTCTTCGCAAACTTCATCATCGTGGGCGAACGCACCAACGTCACCGGCTCGGCGAAATTCCGCAAGCTGATCGAGGCGGATGATTATGCCGGTGCGCTCAGCGTCGCGCGCCAGCAGGTCGAGGGCGGCGCGAATGTGCTCGATGTCAACGTCGATGCGGCGATGATCGATGGCCCCGCGGCGATGAAAAGGTTTTTGAACCTGATCGCCTCCGAGCCGGATATCGCGAAGATCCCGCTGATGATCGATAGCTCCAAATGGGAGGTGATCGAGGCGGGGCTGAAATGCGCGCAAGGAAAAAGCATCGTCAACTCGATTTCCATGAAGGAGGGCGAGGCGCAATTTCTCGAGCACGCCAAGCGCGTACGCCGCTATGGCGCCGCCAGCGTGGTGATGGCGTTTGACGAGCAGGGCCAGGCCGATACCGCCGCGCGCAAGATCGAAATCTGCACGCGCGCCTATAAATTGCTGACCGATCACGGCTTCCCCCCGGAGGACATCGTGTTCGATCCCAACATCTTCGCCGTCGCCACCGGCATCGAAGAGCACGCGGATTACGCCAAGGCTTTCTTCGAAGCCACGGCCTATATCCGCAGCGAGCTGAAAGGCGCGCATGTTTCGGGTGGCGTCTCCAACGTTTCGTTCTCGTTCCGCGGCAACGAGCCGGTGCGCGAGGCGATGCACGCGGTGTTTCTCTATCACGCCATCCGCGCGGGCATGGATATGGGCATCGTCAACGCCGGCACGCTGGCGCTCTACGATGATGTCGAGCCCGAATTGCGTGAGCGCGTGGAGGACGTGCTGCTCAACCGCCGCGCCGACGCGACCGAGCGTTTGCTCGACATTGCCGAGCAGGCCAAAGCCGGCGGCAAGAAGCAAGCGACCGAGCGTGATCTTTCCTGGCGCGAAAAGCCGGTGAAGGAGCGCCTGGCGCACGCGTTGGTGCACGGCATCAACGAATTCATCGTGGAAGACACCGAAGCCGCGCGCCTGGAAGCCGCGCGCCCGCTGCACGTGATCGAAGGCCCGCTGATGGACGGCATGGGCATCGTCGGCGACCTGTTCGGCGCGGGAAAAATGTTTCTGCCGCAAGTGGTGAAGTCCGCGCGCGTGATGAAGCAGGCGGTGGCGTATCTGCTGCCGTATATGGAGGCGGAGAAAGAGGCGACCGGCATGGCCGGCAAGTCCAACGGCAAGATCGTGATGGCCACCGTGAAGGGCGATGTGCACGATATCGGCAAGAATATCGTCGGCGTCGTGCTGCAATGTAACGGCTATGAGATCGACGATCTCGGCGTCATGGTCCCGTGCGATAAAATCTTGGCGCGCGCCAAGGAAATCGGCGCGGACGCGATCGGCCTTTCTGGGCTCATTACGCCTAGCCTCGATGAAATGGTGTTCGTGGCCAGCGAAATGCAGCGCACCGGTATGAATCTGCCGCTGCTGATCGGCGGCGCCACCACGTCACGCACGCATACGGCGGTGAAAATCGCGCCGGCCTACAAGGGGCCGACGATCTATGTCACCGACGCCTCGCGCGCCGTGCCGGTGGTGCAAAAACTGATGGGCGCCGATCGCGAGGCTTTGGTGGCGGAAACCAAGGCCGATCAAACCGCCGCGCGCGAAAGCTATCGCGCGGGGCAAGATAAGCGCCCGCGCCTGCCGCTTGCGGTGGCCCGCAAGCGGGCGCCGAAGCTGGACTATCATCCGGTGAAGCCGAGCTTCCTCGGCGTGCGCGCGTTCAAGAACTTTCCGCTGGAAGAGCTGGTCCCGTACATTGACTGGACGCCGTTCTTCGCTTCGTGGGAATTGGTCGGCCGCTTTCCCGCCATTCTGGAAGATGACATCGTTGGCGAGCCGGCGCGCAATCTCTACAAGGATGCGCGCGCCATGCTTGATCAATTGGTCGCGGAAAAATGGGTGACAGCCTCCGGCGTCATCGGCTTTTGGCCGGCCAATCGTGTTGGCGATGATGTCGTGCTTTGGAAAACCGAAAAGCGCGCCACCGAACTCGCGCGCCTCCACACGCTGCGTCAGCAGATGGATAAGGGCGAGGCGAAGGGCAATTTCGCGCTGGCCGATTTCGTGGCGCCGAAAGGAACGCCCGATTATGTCGGCGCCTTCGCCGTCACCGCCGGCATCGGCGAAGAAGAAGTCGCCATCCGCTTCAAGCGCGCGAACGACGATTATTCCGCCATCATGGCGCAAGCTCTCTGCGATCGCTTGGCCGAAGCCTTCGCGGAAGCCATGCACGCCAAGGTGCGGCGCGAGCTGTGGGGCTATGCGGCGGAAGAAACGCTCGGCTACGAGGATTTCATCGCGGAGAAATATCGCGGCATCCGCCCCGCGCCCGGCTATCCGGCCCAGCCCGATCACACCGAAAAGCGCGTGATCTTCGATCTGCTCGATGCGCACGCCAACACGGGCATTGATCTCACAGAAAGCATGGCGATGACGCCGCCCAGCTCCGTCTCCGGCCTCTATTTCGCGCACCCGCGCGCGGAATATTTTGGCGTCGGCAAGATTGATCGCGACCAGGTGGAGGATTACGCCCGCCGCAAAGGCTGGGACGTGGCCCTGGCCGAACGCTGGCTCGCGCCGATCCTGGCCTACGACCCGGCGTTCGCCAAGGCGGGCTAACCGCGGGGCAGGGAACCGCATTTCGTCCGCTGCGGCGCAGCACTGGTCGTAATTTTCTGGCCCCTTCGCGCGCGCGGGGCTAAGACCGGCCAAAATCGAGCCGGGGATTCCCATGAAGCGTATCGTGATGTTCTTCGCTGCGGCGTTCGCGCTGGCGGCTTGCGCCACTTCTTCGGCGCCGCAAGCGGAGGGGGCGCTGCAAGTCGCGCCGCTGGAATTCACGACACGCACGTTGCCCAATGGCCTGCGCGTCTATGCCATGCCCGATCCGAACACCGCGAATGTCTCGGTGCAGGTTTGGTATGATGTCGGTTCGAAGGACGATCCGATCGGCCGCTCGGGCTTTGCGCACCTGTTTGAACACATCATGTTCAAAGCCACCCGCAACATGCCGAGCGAGACCTTCGATCGGATGACGGAAGATGTCGGCGGCTACAACAACGCCTCCACCTGGGATGATTTCACCAATTATTTCGAGGTCGTTCCCGCCAACCACCTCGAGCGCATCCTCTGGGCCGAAGCCGATCGCATGGGCTCGCTCGTGGTGGACGCCTCCACGTTCGATTCAGAGCGTGACGTGGTGAAGGAAGAGCTGCGCCAGCGCGTGCTGGCTTCGCCCTACGGGCCGCTCTTCTATCTCTATCTGCCGCAAGCCAATTACAACGTGCACCCCTACGGGCGCCCGGGCATCGGCTCGATCGAAGACCTCGACGCGGCCACCGTGGACGATGTGCGCGCCTTCCACGCCACCTATTATCGCCCCGACAACGCGGTGCTGGTGGTTTCGGGCAATTTCGATCCCGCGCAGCTTGACCGCTGGGTGGATCAATATTTCGGCCCGATCACGACGCCCAATCGCCCGATCCCGCGCGTGGAAGCGGTGGAGCCGGCGCGCACGGCCCCGCGTGAATTCACCGTCTATCAAGCCAACGTGCCGTTGCCGGCGGTGATGATCTCTTATCCGCAGCCTGAATCCACCAGCCCCGACCTGCCGGCGCTGATGGTGCTGGACGCGATCATGTCGCGCGGGGATTCCTCGCGCCTCTATCAATCGCTGGTTTATCAGCAGCAGATCGCCGCGCAGGTGTTCACCAATTTGGAAGCCACGCAGGATCCGGGCGCCTATTCAGTGTTCGCCATCCTTTCGGACGGCCAAACCGCGCAAGCGGGCCTCGCTAGCCTCACGGCAGAAATCGCGCGCTTCCGCGATGCGCCGGTGACGCAAGCCGAACTGGAAGAAGCCAAGAACGAAATCGTCACCGACACCATTCGCGGCCGCGAAACCGCCGAAGGGCGCGCGGACGAATTGGCCAATTCCGTAATCCGCTTTGGCGATGCGGCCTACGCCGATCGCTTGCTGGCCGCCATCCAAGCCACCACCGCCGCCGATGTGCAGCGCGTGGCGCGCGCGATCCTCAACGATAACCGCCGCGTGGTCGTGAATTACCTGCCCGAAGGCATGCGCCCCGAAGGCGCGGCTGGCGATACGATCACCACGTCCTCGACGATTGACGCCCGCCCGCTCACCATCGCGCAGGCCGATATCCCGACCTTCACCCTCGCGCCCGAAGGCCAGCGCCAGCAGCCGCCGGCGGCCGGCGCGCCGGTCAGCGCGCGCATTCCCGCCGCCAGCCAGCGCACGCTGGATAACGGCCTGCGCGTGATCGTGGCCTCGAACCGCGCGCTGCCGCTGATCGCGGCCGATCTGCGCGTCGCCTCCGGCTCATCTGCGGACGCGGCCGGGCGCGCCGGCGTGGCCGGGCTCACCGCCGATCTGCTGACGCGCGGCACGCAAACCCGCAGCGCCACCGAGATCGCGCGTGAGATTGAATCGCTCGGCGCCGGCATCGGCGCGGGCGCGGGGCTGGATTCCTCGTCCGTCTCGATCAACACCCGCACCGATCGCGCCGAAGAAGCCTTCACCATCTTCGCTGACGTCGTGCGCAATCCCGCCTTCGCCGACGAAGAGCTGGACCGCGCCCGCCAGCAATCGCTGGACGGCCTGATGGTCGCGCTGTCCGAGCCGGGCGCGATCGCCGGCATGGCGATGACGCGCGCGCTCTACGGCGAAGCGCCTTACGGCGCAGTGGCTTCGGCCAATTCGCTGCAAGCGATCACCGCCGCCGATGCGCGCGCTTATCACGGCGCGTACTGGCGCCCGGATAACGCTGTGCTCGTCATCACCGGCGATGTCAGCGCGGAAGAGGGCTTCGCCCTGGCGGAGCGCCATTTCGGTTCGTGGGCGCGCCCCGCAAGCGCGCGCCCGGCCGCGCCCGACGCCAGCGCCCACGCCGCCGCGCCGCGCACCATCGTGGTGGACCTGCCGGGCACCGGCCAGGCCGCCGTTCTGGTCGGCATGCGCGGCGTGGCGCGCAACGATGCGGATTATTTCCCGCTGCTGGTGGCCAATAACGTGCTGGGCGGGGGCTATTCGGCGCGTCTCAATGCGGAAATCCGCATTCGCCGCGGCCTGAGCTACGGCGCGGGCTCCTCGCTTTCGGCGCGCATGGCGCCGGGGCCGGTGGTCGCGTCCGCGCAAACCCGCAACGACGCGGCGGTGCAGGTGTATGAGCTGATGCGCGCGGAGATCGTCCGCATCGGCGCCGAGCCCGCGCCCGCGGCGGAGCTCAACGCCCGCAAGGCCGTGCTGATCGGCTCGTTCGGGCGCAGCGTGGAAACCACGGCCGGCCTCGCCGGGCAGATTTCCACCCTGGCGCTGTTCGGCCTGCCGCCGGAGCGGCTGAACACCTACGTGGCCGACATCACCGCCGTCACGCCCGAGCAGGCGCGCGCCGCGGCGCAGCGTTATCTCGTGATCGATCAGGCCGATGTGGTCGTGGTGGGCGACGCCCAGCACTTCTATGACGGCCTGCGCCGGGTGCGCCGCGGCGCGGAGCGGATCCCGGCCGATCAGCTGAATCTGGACCGCGAGGCCCTGCGCTAAGGATCGTTGCGAAAATCGCATGAACCGAGCGTCACGCCCCAAGGCGTGACGCTCGGGGGCGACTCGGTTAAGTCTGGCCTGCTCAACGGGGACGAATCGATGCGCGTATTCCTGGCCGCCGTGGCGCTTTGTGCGATTTCCTTCGTCGCGGGCATTGCTGGCGATCTGAGCCAGCCGGCCAATTCGGGCGCTTCCGTCACGCTGCGCATCCCCCCGCCGATCCCGGCCGACGCGCCCCGCGCCCGCCCGCTGATCAGCACCCCCGCCGCCGTCGCCGCAGAGCCGCCGGCAGGCCGGGTCACGCCGCTCAGCCAAACCTTCGCTGCGCCGCCTGCGCCGGAAGAGCCCCGCCGCGCCTCGCGCGCCAAGCAGCGCAATGATCGCGTGTTGGTTGTGGTCCGCGAGAAGCCGGACCCCCGCTCGCCCCCCAAAAAGGGCGGGTAAGTGCGGCTTTGCCGCAACAGTGCCGTCACTCTCCAACACAGCGCCAAAAAAGCGCCCAGGTCGGCGCGCTGTCTGGCTCCCCCATGAGCCAAGCCCGCGGCATGAGTCTGACAGCGCGAGGCGCTGCGGCGGTAGCCGCGGCGCTTACCTTGTCGGTTCCTGGCGCGCACGCCCAGCAACAGCAGCAGCAGCCCCAGCCCGCCCAGCCGCAAATGCAGGGCCTCGTCACCGTCACCATGGGCGCGCGCAGCTACCAGACGCCCGATGGCGCGGTGCGCTTTGTGTTCGACCGCACCGGCCGCAGCGCCGCATTGCTGCGCTTTGAAGGCGACGATGAAGTCCACGTGCTGCTGCCGCAAGGCGGGGCGCGCGGCGATGAGATTTATCGCAACGAGGACGCCAGCATCATGCTGCGCGTCACCGCGCAAGGCGGCGTCATCGTTTACACGCGCGCCAACCGTATGGGCGCGCCGGTTTCGGAAGTGGCCAGCGCCGCGCCGATCGCGCCGCAAGCCATCGCCGCCGCGCAGCTGCAGCAGCGCGTGCGCAATCTGCAAATCCGCGCCGCCCGCGCCGTGGGCGCGCCGGTGCAATTCGTGGTGCCCGCGCAAATGTCCGCCGATGTGGCGGGGCTTGTGGTGGACGCGGCCGAGCGCGTAGCCGAAGGGCTGATGCAAGCGCCGATCACCAACGTGCGCCGCGTGGTGATCGCGTTTGGCCCGCGCCCCGCCGCCGCGCTGCGCGGCGATACGCTGCTGGTGCAGGTGGCGCCCGAGATGGGCTATGCGGGCCGGCCATCGTCCAACGCGATCCGCAACGTCGTCACCGGCGCGGTGCAGGGCCCGGAAAACTAAGTACTACTTGAACGCATCCTTGCGTTTGCGGATTTCCGCGAAAGCTTCCCAATCGGCCAGTTGCGGCAGCAGCTTCGGCGCACGCAAGAAAGGATTGGTGGCGATTTCATCGGCCAATTGCATGGGCACGGTGGGCTGGCCCGCCGCGCGCAGCCGCTCAATCTCGCCGATCCGCGCTTTGAGCGCATCGTTTTCGCCATCCACGCTTGCAGCGAAGCGGGCGTTGGAAAGCGTGTATTCATGCGCGCAATAGAGCGTGGATTGCGCCGGCAGCGCCGCCAGCTTCTGCAGGCTCGCCCACATCTGCTGCGGCGTGCCTTCAAACAAGCGCCCACAGCCCAGCGCAAACAGCGCATCGCCGACAAACGCGATTTTCTCAGCATCAAACACGTAAGCGATGTGGCCCAACGTATGCCCGCCCACGTCCAGCACGCGCGCCTCATGCGCGCCGAGTTTCACCACATCGCCTTCGGCCAGGATGCGATCGGGCGCCGTGCCGATGCGCTCCACTTCCGCGGGGCCGCTCACGCGCGCGCCGGTCGCGGCCTTGATCGCGGCGTTGCCGCCGGCGTGATCGGGATGCCAATGCGTGTTCCACACGTCGGTGATGGCCCAGCCTTTCGCGGCCGCTTGGCGCAAGATTTCCTCCGCATCCGGCGTGTCGATCGCGGCCGTCGCGCCGCTGGCGGC